>DASXDC010000139.1:0-9586 GCA_036490855.1 Chthoniobacterales bacterium | reverse complement strand
AAACACATGTCGGAATGCGAGAGCTGGGCGAGGACGGAGCCGTCCGCGAACTCGACCATCGAATGCACGATGCTCTGCGGATGGATCACCACTTCGACCCGCCCGATCTCGACGCCGAAAAGCCAGTGCGCCTCGATCATCTCAAGCCCTTTGTTGAAGAGCGTCGCGGAGTCGATCGTGATTTTCGGGCCCATGTTCCAGGTCGGATGTTTCAGGGCTTGCTCGGGTGTGATCGCGGCGAAGGTGTCGTTAGGCGTCTGCCGAAAGGGACCTCCCGAAGCGGTTAAAATCAGGCGCCGCACTTCGGTTTCGCGTCCATCGAGACATTGGAAGATCGCGTTGTGCTCGCTATCGACCGGCAGGACGCGCGCTCCTTTTTTCGCGGCTGCCCCCATGACCGCCTCGCCCGCCATGACGAGGATCTCCTTGCTCGCCACCGCCAGATCTTTCCCCGCCTCGATCGCGCGCAGGGCCGGCCGCAAGCCACCCGTGCCGACGACGGCGACGAGCACCATCTCCGCATTCGCGAGGCAGCTTATTTCCTCGAGGCCGTCCTGGCCCGCGAAAATCTTCGGCTTGTATTCCAGATTTGCGCAGAGCTCGCCGAGGCGGCTTTCATCGACCAGACAGAGCGCTTCCGGCCTAACGACGTTGGCCTGCGCCGCGAGCTTTTTCGCGTTCGTTCTTGCCGCCAACCCGACGATCTCCATCCGCTCCGGGATGTCGCGAGCGACCTTTAGCGCGCTTTCGCCGATCGAGCCGGTCGCGCCGAGGACCACTACGCGTTTGCGCTGCATAGAAGAGGATTCACAGGATTGAGGACGATTTCCAGAATCTCCTACTCCAGGAATCCCGCTTAATCTTCTCTCTTCTTCCTACGGCACGCGGATGACGAGGCGCAGATAGAAAAACAAAAGCGGCGCCGTGAAGAGCAGGCTATCGACGAGATCGAGCGCTCCGCCAATTCCCGGCAGCATGTTCCCCGAATCCTTCACCCCGGTGCTTCGCTTGATCATCGACTCCGCCAAATCACCGATGACCGCCGCGAAACCGAGCAGCAAGCCGAGCACGATCGAGTGCGTCCAGTTCAGAACCGACAAATGCCCCGGCATGAGCGCGAACAGCCCCACGCTGGCGAGGAGCGAGAAGGCGAGCGCACCGAAAAATCCTTCCCAGGTTTTCTTCGGGCTGATGTGCGGCACGAGCTTGTGTTTGCCGATCAGGCTCCCGGTCAGATAGGCGCCCATGTCGCTGAATTTCGTGATCGCGATGCAGTAAAAAACGTAGAACTGCCCCGTCACGCGACCGTCCGGCGTTCGCGGGGTCACGTAGACGATCTTGGTGATGAAGTTATAAAGCCAAAGAACGTAGAGCAGACCGAAGAGCGTGTAGGCCATCGTCCGCAACGGCTCGTCGTCGCGCAGGCTGTCAAACATTTGCCGGGTAAAAACCGTCAGCAGAAAAAAGAGCAGGACCGCCAGCTCGAAATCGTAAGAGCGCGCCGGCCCCCATTTCGAGAAATAATAAAAGCTGCCGATCAGCATCACGGCGCCCGAGATCATGGCGGTAATCTTGAAATTCGGGAGGCCCTTGTGGTCGAGCATCCCGTAAAACTCCCAGAGCGCGATCATCCCGACCGTCCCGATGAGAGCGTAAAAGGCCAGCTCGTAGCCCGAGAAGATGATGAGGAGCGCGACCGTCCAGAGGGCGATGGTGCTGGCAAAACGAAAAACGAAAGTAAGACGAGCTGTCGCTGGCTTGGCTGCGGCGCGGGCAATCGTCTCCGGCATCGGCTGGCACAGTGCGGAAAAGAGCGGCGCAAAGCAAGCCTGAGTCTGCCTAACGAACTCTGTCCGCGGTTCGAAATGACCGCAAGCAGAGTTTTTTCGCCAAATTCCGCTCTGATAGTTCCCTCTTTCGTGCTTTCCCGATCCGCCTAATTTCTCTCCGTGCAAAAAATGATGCAGGCGTTGGTGAAGCGGAAAGCAGAACCGGGATTGTGGCTCGAGGAAGTCCCGGTCCCGGAAGTAGGCGGCGATGACGTTCTCATCCGGATAAAAAAAACGTCGATCTGCGGCACCGATGTGCACATTTACAATTGGGATGCTTGGTCGCAGAAGACGATCCCGGTGCCGATGGTGGTCGGGCACGAGTTTGTCGGCGTCGTCGAGCGCGTCGGCGAGCGGGTGAAAGGTTTCGCGCCCGGCGATCTCGTGACGGGCGAAGGTCACATCGTCTGCGGACATTGCCGCAACTGTCTGGCCGGCCGGCGTCATCTTTGCCCAAACACCCAGGGTGTGGGTGTGAATCGGCAAGGCGCCTTCGCGGAGTTCCTCTCCATCCCGATGTCGAACGCCTGGCACGCCGATCCGAAGATCCCGCTGGATGTTCTTTCCTGTTTCGACCCGTTAGGCAACGCCACCCACACCGCGCTCTCCTTCGACCTGATCGGTGAGGACGTGCTCATCACTGGCGCGGGGCCGATTGGCTGCATGGCGGTCGCGATCGCCCGCCACGCCGGGGCGCGCAATGTGGTCATCACCGACGTCAATCCCTACCGACTCGAGCTGGCGCAGAGGATGGCGCCGAATGTTTTCGCTCTCGATGTGCGCCAGCGGAAGCTGAACGACGCGATGCGGGAGCTGGGGATGAAGGAAGGTTTCGATGTCGCGCTCGAGATGTCGGGCAGCCCGAAGGCGATGGCCGATTTGCTCCCGGCGATGTTTCACGGCGGGAAGATCGCATTGTTAGGCATCATGCCCGATTCTGCCGCGATCGATTGGAACGTGGTGGTTTTCAATGGCCTAACGATCAAGGGAATCTACGGCCGCGAGATGTATGAGACGTGGTATAAGATGACCGCCATGATTCAGAGCGGGCTCGATATTTCGCCCGTCATCACGCACCGCTTTCCCTACATGGAATTCAAGGAAGCGATCGAGCTGATGAAGTCGGGTAACTCCGGGAAGATTGTGCTCGACTGGTCAACTGTGTAGCGAAGTTCTTCCCCGCTCCCCCAGTTTTCCTCGACATCACCGAAAAATTATCGGGTAATCGATCGCTCGAATTCCCGATGCCGAAAACTGAAGCACCAACGATTGATCGGAAGATCATTTTCGTTTGCCAGGATCGTGCGGTTGTTGTGCGTGATTTGCTCGACGCGGCGCTTTTCCGCGGTGAACTCGAGCTGACCTGGATAGATCTGCTCCGGCTCCTGGCGGCCGAAGAAAAAGCCGACGAGCAGGAGCTCGAATATAACGACGATGCGATCGACGCCGCCGCCGAGCGTTTCCGCTACGAGCACGACCTCATCACCGCGGAAGAAACAGAGAAATGGCTGGCCGATCGCGCGCTTACGTTGGGCGATTTCGGCGCCTACTTTATCCGCCATTATTGGGGCGAACAATTCGAGGAAGTGGAAGCGGAGAAGCTCGAATACCTGACCGCGCCTAACAAACTGCGCGACTTGCTCGCGACCGAGCTGATTCTTTCCGGCGAGCTGGATCGGATGGCGCAACGACTGAGCTGGCGGCTGGCCGCTCTCTCCGAAGCCGGCCGCGACGCAGTCGATCCTGAACTAATCGCCGCCGAAGAAACGCATTTTTTTTCCCGGATCGGACTGAACGCGGAGCGTCTGCCCGGCTGGCTGGAGCAGATCGACCGGGACGCAAATTGGTTCCGCGAAATGCTCGCGATGGAGGCGATCCATCAGCGCGGTTGCGCGGCGCTTCTTTCAAAAGAAGCGCGCGCCCGCGAGATCGCGGCGCTCCGTCTTCCGCTCACGCGTTTCGAAGTCGAGACAGTCGAGCTCGATTCGCTCGACGCCGCACGCGAGGCGCTTCTCTGTGCCCGCGAGGATGGAATGTCGATGGAGGAAGTGGCGGCGGAAGGGCGTTATCCCTATCGCCATCCGGAGGTGCTGCTGGAAGAAATTCCGGAGGATTTACAGCAGAAATTCCTCAGTGTTCATCCCGGTACCCTTCTCGAGCCGATTCCGCGTGGCGATGGCTTTCATCTCTGCCGGATCGTGAGCAAAGCCGAGCCGAACCTGGAGGATCCGGTCGTGATCAAACGGGCCGAGGAACGGATTCTCGACCGGCATTTCGCTGACCTGACAACGCGTCACATCCAGTGGCGGCTTCTGCTCGCCTGAGGAGATGAAGACAACCGACGAAAACCTGCTCCGTCGTTCGTCGCTCTTCCAGTTTCTTCCCGACGATCACTTCGAAAGACTGCGCAAACTTCTGCAGGAGGAGAGCTACGAGTTTGGCGACCTTCTCGTTAGGCAAGGCGAACCGGCCGATTCGTTCTACGTCCTCCTCTCCGGCCGCGCACGAGTCGTGAAGTCGGATCAAAACGGGAACGAGATCGTCCTCGCGACCCTCAAGCCGGGCGACAGCTTCGGCGAGTCGGCCCTAAGCGAAGGCGGGACGCGAACCGCGACCGTCCGCTGCAGCACTTCCGTCGAAGCGCTCCGTCTCGATCGCTCCGATTTCCTCGCGCTGGCGGAGGAAATTCCCGAGCTGAAAAACCACATCGAGATGACCGCGCGGCATCGCTCCCTGCACGGTTTTCTCTACGAGTTCAGCAATTTCGGACGACTGCCCGTGCCGGCACTGCGAAGCCTGGTTGAGAAGCTCACGCCGGTCGAAAAATCGAAAGGCGAAGCTATCATTCGCGAAGGCGATCCACCAGGCGCGATGTTTATCCTCGAGAAAGGGCGGGCGCGCGCCTTCCATTCTCACAACGGCTCGCAGCAAAATCTCGCCTTCTATCGCGACGGCGATTTTTTCGGTGAACTTTCGATCCTTAACGGTTCGCCGCGCGCCGCGAGCGTCGAGGCCTACAGCGATTGCCAACTGCTCGCGCTCGAACCGGAAGCGGTCCGCGATCTGAAACGTCATTACCCGGAATTCGGCAAACTGATGGAGGAACGGCTCGCGCAATACAAGGCCGAAACAGAAGCGCGCGTCCCGCTTGATTTCACGAGCGAGATGCTGCCGGCGGCAGTCGCGGCGCACGATAAGATCGGAGTCGATCACGCGGCGGTCGCGCCTGCTTCCGATGGCGCCGAGGGGGAAGATCCATTCGCGGATGAGAGCGGTTATTTCCGGAAACGCGGGAAGCGCATCCGCAAGATCGAGCACATCGAGCAGATCGATGAGATGGATTGCGGCGCGGCCAGCCTCGGCATGATCTGCCGGCATTTTGGACGCAAGGTAAGCCTTTCGCGCATTCGTCAGCTCTGTCACACCTCGACCGATGGCACGAGTTTGAAAGCGATCTGCCGCGCCGCGACCGAGCTCGGGCTGGCCGCGCGCGCGCTCAAGGTTTCGTTTCGCAATCTCCCGCTCATGCCGCTGCCGGCGATCGTGCATTGGGAAGGCAACCATTGGATGGTGCTCTACGACGTTAACGACGCCTATGTGAACGTAGCCGATCCGGCGCTCGGGTTGCGCAAAATCTCGCGGCAGGAATTTGAGGTCGGCTGGTCCGGTTACGCCGCGCTTTTCGATTACACCGTCGCCTTCGCCAATGCGCCGGAAAGCAAACCCAGCCTCGGCTGGATTCTGCCCTTCCTCGCCAAGTTCAAGACCATCTTCATCCAGGTAATGCTGCTCGCCATCGCGATCACGTTCCTCGAGCTCCTCTTCCCGGTCTTCACCGAGATGGTGGTGGACAAGGTGATCGTGGAAAAAAATATCAGTCTTCTCAAAACCATCCTGCTCGGGATGGGCGTGGCGCTTTTCTTCGTCCAAGCCGCGTCGCTTGCGCAGGAATACCTCCTCTCCTTTGCCGCCGTTAGGCTGGACACGGCGATCCTCGATTATCTCAGCCGGCAAATGCTGTCGCTGCCGATGAGTTATTTCACCAGCCGGCGCACGGGCGACATTCAGCGCCGGCTCGATGGCGCGAGGCAGGTGCGGGAATTCGCCGTCCAACATGGCATCGGAGCGCTGCTCGCGCTCGTGCAGCTCGTCGGTGCGCTCACGCTCATGACGATCTACAGCCCGTCACTCATGTTCGCCTTCCTCGCCACCACCCCGCTTTATGGCGGGCTGATGTACTTCTCGCAAAAGGTGCTTCGTCCGCTTTTCGCCGGGGTCGAAGAGAGCCAGGGCAAATATTCGTCGCATCAAATTGACGCAATCAAAGGCATCGAAGCGGTCAAGGCGGCCGCGGCCGAAAATGTTTTCCGCGACATGATGCTGAACGAATTCCTCTCCGTCTCGCGCAAGATTTTCCGGAGCAGTTTCATCGTCATGACCTACGACAGTGTGCTCCAGACCATCGGCATGCTTTCGACCGCAGTCTTTCTTTGGGTCGGCGCGAATCAGGTCATGTCGGGTGACCTTAGCATCGGCGGTTTTGTCGCTTTCAGCTCGCTGACCGCGATGGCTTACGGCGGCATCCTGCGAACGTTAGGCGTATGGGATAACCTGCAGTTCGCTAACGTCCTCCTAAATCGGCTGAACGATATTTTCGAACAGGAACCGGAACAGGGCCGCGATCGTTCCCGGCTCACTCCGGTGCACAGTCTGGAAGGTCGCATTCAACTGCGCGGCGTAAGTTTTCGCTATGGCGGCCCGGAAGCGCCTAACATTCTCACCGAGATCAAGCTCGACATCGCGCCCGGCCGGATGATCGCGTTCGTAGGGCGAAGCGGTTGCGGGAAGACGACACTGATCAAGCTCATCGCCGGCCTGCTCGAGCCGACCGAGGGCACGATCCTTTTCGACAACGTCGATCTCAAAACTCTGAACTACCGCGACGTCAGGCGGCACATCGGGATGGTCTTGCAGGAGAACCACATCTTCAACGAGTCGATCGCGCAGAACATCGCCTTCGGTGATTCCGAACCGGACCTCGACCGCGTTCTCGCCGCCGCCCAGACCGCTTCCGCACATGATTTCATCATGCGGCTCCCGTTAGGCTACGAGACGAAGATCGGCGAATCGGGACTCTCGCTTTCTGGCGGACAAAAGCAGCGCGTCGCGATCGCGCGCGCGATTTATAACAACCCGCCCGTCCTCATTTTCGACGAAGCGACGAGCGCGCTCGACACCGAATCGGAACGCGCCATCCAGGACAACCTCAGCCGCATGACCGCAGGCCGGACGACGATCGTAATCGCACATCGCCTGAGCACGATTCGCGAGGCAGACTCGATCGTCGTTCTCGAAAAAGGCATGGTGGCCGAAGTCGGGAATCACGACGAATTGATGGCGCAGCGCGGTCTCTATTTCTACCTCTCGAGCCAGCAGCTCGGAATCTGATTTCGCCTAACGATGCCAGCCGAACTCATGCAACCCAACGCGGTCGACTCCGAGTCGGAGATGTTGCCGCAGGATCCGCCGCCTTGGTTTGTCCAATCGCTCGCCTGGCTCCTCATCTCCATGTTCGCCGTTGCGCTCCTTGCCGCGCTTGTCGTTAGCCTGCCGGAGACGGTGAGTTGCCCCTTTGTGCTCGTCCCGGCAGGCGGCGCCGATCCGATTCAATCGCCGCGACTCGCCGTCATCCACCAGGTGAGTGTTGCCATTGGACAGACGGTGAAAAAGGGCGATCCGCTTTACGTTTTGCGCTCGGATGAAATCCGCGGCTGGGGCACGGAGATACAAACGTTAGGCGAAGACTTGCGCACTCACCAGGAGGGACTCGCAAAGGCGGAAATGGCCTATGCGTCGGGCCTCGAGATCAAAAAGACGGAGATCTTGCAGGCGCAAAGCGAGGTGACGTTTCGTGAGAAACATGCCGCGAGCAGTCGCGAGTTGCTCAGTCGTTTGGAGAAGCTGACCAAATCCGGCGGCATCTCGCTGGTTGAGGTTTTGCAGCATCGGCTCGATGCGGCGGAGTCGGAGAAAGACCTGAGCGTTGCCCAACGAACTCTCGAGCAGGTGAAACTCGAACGCCAGCAGATGGAGGCCGAGCACGCCCGGACGAAAGCCGAGGATTTGGCCGAAATCGAAAAACTCAAGATGCGAGTCGCCGCCCTCCATGGCGACCTGGAAAATTCGACGCAGAATCTGCTCGTCATCCGCGCGCCCTACGACAGCGTCGTCATCGCGCAGACACAGCAGAATGCCGGTAGCGTGGTGCAGAACGGGCAGGAGCTTTGCCAGCTGGCGCGGATTGATGCGCAGCCCCGCGCGCAGATGATCTTGAGCGAAGCAGGTCTCCCGCAACTCAAAAGCGGTCAGCGCGTGCGCCTGTTTTTCGACGCCTTCCCTTACCAGCGCTACGGAGTGGTCAGCGCGACGCTCGACTGGGTGAGCCCGTCCGCCGTCTCCTCGCCACAGGGGCCGCATTTTGTTGCACGCGCCTCACTCGACACCACGAAACGAACAAAGGAGCCGCACCTCGCGCTCCGCGTCGGGATGGGCGGCGAAGCGCGCATCGTGGTCGGCCAACGCACGATGATTGAATACGCATTCGAGCCCATCCGCCAACTGCGCGAGAACATGCGCGACTAACGAACGATGCAGCGCGCTCTTTCCCGGCTCCGAGTCGAAGATCTGGCGACGGCGAACGACGCGATGAAACGTTGTCTGCGGCTCGCCGCCCTCGCCGCGAAGTCGGACGTGCCAGTGGTATTGTTAGGCGAAACCGGCACCGGCAAGACCCTCCTTGCCCATGCCATTCATAATTCCTCAGCCCGGGCCGCGAAATCTTTTGTCGCCTTCAACGCTTCCGCGATGAGCGACACGCTGATCGAGAGCCAGCTCTTCGGGCACGAGCGCGGCGCGTTTACCGGCGCGCAGCAGACGGTAAAAGGGAAATTCGAGCTCGCGAACGAGGGCACGCTTTTCCTCGATGAGATCGCTGATATGAGCCCGCTCGCGCAGGTGAAAATCCTGCGCGTGCTGGAGTACGGCGAATTCGAGCGTCTCGGCTCGGAGCAAATGTTGCACTCCGACGCGCGGATTGTTTGCGCGACAAATTGCTCGCTTCTTGACCAGGTACGACAGGGAAAATTTCGCGAGGATCTTTACCATCGCCTCAATGGCCTCACCCTCCTCATCCCGCCCTTGCGCGAGCGCATGGAGGAACTCCCCGCCCTCATCGCTACCGAACTAAAAGCCTCCGCCGCGAACGAAGGAAAAAAAATCACGGCCATTCATCCCAGAGCGATGGACAAACTCGTCGCCTATCCGTGGCCGGGAAACCTGCGCGAGCTCAATCATACCGTCCGCACCATGACGCTCTTCTGCGAAGGCCGCGTCATTCTTCCCGAGCACGTTATTTTCTCACCGGATTTAATATCGCCGGCGCGTGCCTCCGCGACCGAACCCGAGTCGGAGACGAAGCCATCGCTCGACGGCGAAACGGCGGTGCGCGATCTCTCTCTCTCGTCCGCAGTCGCGCGGCATGTGCGTTTTGTCTACGACCAGGCAGGGGGCAATCAACGACGGACCGCCCGCCTCCTCGGCATTTCGCGCGCGACTCTGGCGCGCCATCTTCGGGTCAAGCCTCAAAAATGAGCCGCGCAGGAATAGGATTGATCCACGAAGCCTCGCGACGGAGCCGATCGTTTTCACGATGCCCGCGCGATTTTTAATTTCGTTAGGCTTATTTTTTGAAAGAGCAG
>DASXDC010000138.1:0-5966 GCA_036490855.1 Chthoniobacterales bacterium | reverse complement strand
GCCGTCGAGATCGGCAATCGTGCGCGAGACCTTAAGGATGCGATCATAAGCGCGCGCGCTCAGGTTCAACTCCGACATCGCGATCCGGATCAGCTCCTGCGATTCGGAGTCGAGCTTGCAATGCTGCTTAATCGCGCGCGACGACATCCGGGCGTTGCAGGTCGTTTTGCGATCGGAATTGAAACGCGCCTGCTGACGTTCGCGCGCCCGGCCGATGCGCTCGCGAATGGCGGCCGACGGCTCTTCCGCGCGTTCGCTCGAGATTTCGCGATATTCGATCGAAGGCACTTCGATATGCAGATCGATGCGATCGAGGAGCGGGCCGGAGATGCGCTGCCGGTAGCGCTGCACCTGGACCGGGCTGCAGCGGCATTCGCGTTTCAGATCGCCGAAGTAGCCGCAGGGACAGGGATTCATCGCCGCGACGAGCATGAACTCGGATGGAAAAGTGATTGTGCCCGCGGCGCGCGAGACGGTGACACGCCCATCCTCCAGCGGCTGGCGCATGACCTCGAGGGTCGAGCGTTTGAACTCCGGCAGCTCATCGAGAAAAAGGACGCCGTTATGCGCGATGCTCACCTCCCCAGGCGCGGGGATGGCGGAGCCGCCTAACAATCCGACATCCGAGATGGTGTGATGCGGCGAGCGGAAAGGGCGGGTTGCGACGAAGGAGCAGTCCGCGCCTAACAACCCCGCGATGCTGTGGATTTTGGTCGTCTCGATCGCTTCCTCCAGCGTCATCGGCGGAATGATGGTCGCGATGCGTTTCGAGAGCATCGATTTGCCAGAACCGGGCGGGCCGATCATGAGGATGTTGTGCCCGCCCGCGACCGCGACCTCGACCGCGCGCTTGACGTGCGCCTGGCCTTTGACATCGGCGAAATCGACTTCGTAGCTTTGGTGGGTGGCGAAGAATTCGCTCAGGTCGCCCTCGACCGGTGTAAGCTGCTTTTCTCCCCTAACGAACTGAAAGGTCTCGCGCAAATTGCGAACCGCGTAGATTTCGATTCCCGCGACCATGGCGGCTTCGCGCGCATTCGCTTCCGGCACGACGATCGCGCGCTTGCCGCGGCGGCGCGCCTCGAGCGCAACCGGGAGCACGCCTTTGACCGGACGGACCGCGCCGTTAAGGGCGAGCTCGCCGACGAAGCAGAAGTTGGCGAAAAGATCCTCCTCGATTTCCTGTGCGGTCGCGATCATGCCGAGGGCAATCGGAAGGTCAAAGCTCGGACCTTCTTTTTTCACGTCGGCCGGCGCGAGGTTGATCGTCGTCCTCCCCCGCGGCCAATAGTAACCACTGTTGCTGATCGCGGTCGTGACGCGGTCCTGACTTTCCTTCACCGCCGTGTCGGGCAGACCGACGATCACGATCTTGGGATTGCCGCCGGCGGCGTTGACCTCGATTTCGACCTCGTAGGCGTCAACCCCGTAGACGGCGGCGGAATAGATCCGGGCGAGCACGGAGGCGAAGGTGTCAGAAGTTGCAACGGAAGTCCAAAGTGTCGTGTGAAAATCTTTCGCGATCTGGGGAGAAGTATTGCCGAGTCTCGCGACGACCTAGCGATTTGAGAGAGCCTTTTTTACTTCGGGAATAATTTTGCTGTAACGCTGGAGCATGGCGGGCTCCTGCTGGTTGACGTCGATGAGGTAATATTCCATCGCGGTCGCCAGGCCCTTGAGGTTATCGCTCGCCAGCGTCTGGGGGGTAAAGGCGGCGGCGAGGAAACTATCCTGAAGGCGTTGGATCTCGTTTTGCAGGGTGTAGATCTTGGAGATGTCGAAGGCAAGGTCGGGCCGAAGATAGGAAAGCGCCTGGGTGGCAAGAGCCAGATCCCAGGCGGTATGCTCGAACGTGACCGGCTGGACGCCCTGGAAGTGGACACTCTTGTTGAAGCGATCCTCGGTTGGTGGCTCGGGACTGGCGAGGAACGCGTGGAGGTCGCGCGCCAGCGCTTCGTGATATTGACGCTTGCCTTGGGTGACGTCGCGATTGGCGATCATCTCACTGGCGAAATTGCGCAGGGCAGTCTCCCCTTGGGCGCGATGTTCGCGGTCCTCATGCCAGTTGTTCGCCCAGAGGGCGAGGAAGACGCCGATGGTGATGAGCGCGACCTCGAAAAGGAGATTGAGGAAGGATCGTCCGTGTTCTTCGCCGTGCTGCCTCACGCGCACGAGTATGGATGGTCGCGCGTTTCTCGACAAGGTGCGGTGCGCGTAGCTCCCTCCGATGGCTATTGGTTTGCGGTGATTGCGCGACGACGGCGCCAGGCGCGCAGGCGAAGGAGAATCGGAAGTAAAAAGTAAATCCAGCCGCTCCACGCGATATAATCAGGCGGGCTGAAGAGGGCGAGGAGAAGCGAGGCGAGGCCAAGCGTGAGCGGGATGCTCCAGCTCGCGAGTTGCTCGCGCGTCAGGCGCTGCTCGTATTCGTTCAGCCGTAACGCTGTGCGCCGGCGCCACGCGTGCAAGTTCAGGAGCAGGATCTCGAGCGAAAGCGCACCGAATCCCACCGCGTAGAGAGCGAAGAGGGCGCGACCCTGTCCGGTCGGGACCGCGAGAGGCGCTCCGACCGAGCCGTAGCTGAGAGCGTAGAACATTCCACCGAAGATAAGCTTCAGAGGATAAACATAAATCAGCATGGTGAAGATCAGCGCCCAACTGATCCAGATGGAACTTGTGTCCTCGAGCCCGAAGCGCCGGCTCCAAAGCCAATGTCCGCGCCAGAAGATTGCGAGAATTGCAATGGAAGCGGCAAATGCCGGCACGTTCTTGAACGCCCGGAGAAGCGTGACGGCGTTGTCCGGCACCTGCTGGCCGGCAATGACGAGCATGGTGACGGCGAAGGCAAACGCCGCGTCGACAAACGATTCGAGCCGCGTCATCTCGAGGCCGCGCAGGCGGAATCCGCGCAGCCGCGGAAGCGCGTCGAGATTTGCCGGAAGCGCACTCGTGATTTCCTCGTCGTCCGCACTCATCGGCTGCCGTGATGCCAGAGCGGCGTGCCTTTGGCAATCATGCAGACGCGAGTGCAACTTTTCCCGGACAAGGCAGAGGCGAAAGTTGGCCAAGGCAGGAGAGAACCTGGTCGAGACGACGCGCGAGGCACATCCCATTTCTCTCCGGTAACCGATGTTGAAGAGATGAAACGAATGACCCTTCTTTGTCTCGTGATCGCGGTCGCGGGCGCTCTTGCGAGTTGCGCGAATCAAATGTCGACTTCCAACACCGACACGACTGGTCCGCGGGCTTCTGCGCTCGGGAATGCCGATGCCGGCTTCCATGGCGGCAGCACGGTGGGTGGGCCGGCCGGCGCCGAGGGCGGCGAGCATTGATAGCCGGCGCGCGCTGCGGCTGGATCAAGTTTGCGCCGCGGCGACGACCGGGGAATCATTTCGAGATTCCGATGAGGAACCGAATCCCAATTTTTCTGTCGCTCCTTCTGGTGCTCGGGCTCTTCGCCGGATGCGGATCGAGCCCGCAGCCGATCTCGTGGCGCGTGGGGGCGACGCAATCCCACCCTTGGGGTTACTTCACCGGCGTGCCGGTGACGCAATGGAACCCGGACGGCCGTAGCATGACGCTGGTGCGGGAGTTGAACTACACCGATCCAAACGGAACCGTCTGGGTAGCGCCCGCCGGCGCGGTCGTGGATGGAGCTTCGATCCCGCGCTCGCTCTGGTCGTTCATGGGTGGCCCGTTCGAGGGAAAATACCGCAACGCCTCCATCCTGCACGATGTCGCCTACGATCAACGCAACCGTCCGCCGAAGGAATGCGATCGGATGTTCTACGACGCGATGCGCTGCAGCGGGGTGAGCGCGCTCGAGGCCAAGACGATGTATTACGCGCTTCTGCGGTTCGGCTGGCATTGGAACTTTGCGATCAAGAAAGCCAAGCCGATCAAGATCGGACGCAAGATGGTCGCGCGGGCAGAGGCGCCGGCCCCGGTCTCGGTCGCCGCGCAACAGGAGATCCAAGGGATGCGCGATTGGATTCGCGAGTCGCAGCCGAGCGTGCAACAGATCGAGCAACGGGTGGCGGGGACGCGCTGAGATCCAAATGGTCAACCCACGGCGTCCTGCGATCGGCGGAAGGTGATGGGGATGCGCTCGACGTAGTCGGAAGTGCCATCTGCCATGCATTTGGGGCCGAACTTGCACTGGGCGCGCAATCCTTACACGTCTCGGGCGGAGGCTGGACGATGTCTTGACGGCGATCCCGCAAGTTGCTAATCAGCCTCTCCCGATGAAAGTCCTCGCTATGCAAACACGACGCTTAACCCTCCACTCCATTCTCGCCCGCGCAGCGGCCTGCGCTTTTCTCGTCGCCGGAGTGGGCGTGGCCGGGAATGCCTTCGCGCAAGCCGGTTTCACCGGAATCTTTGGTGGCGGCCCGTTCTACATCAACGCGACAAATAACATCGCCGAGATTGAAAATTCTGGTTTCACGGAGGCGGTTGTCTGGAACATCGAAGTCAAGACGAACGGCGACCTTAACTTCAATGGCGAGTTCCCGCTCGTCTCCAACGGCGTCTACACCGGTGCTGCGACGCATCCTGATTTTGCCGGGAACATGGCGCTCCTGAAACAGGGGACGATCCAGCGCATCACCTTCAGCATCGGTTCTTCAAACGTCGGCGATTGGCAGGACGTGAAGTCGCTGGTTAATTCGCAGGGGACCGGGATGGATAGCATCCTGTACAAGAACTTCGCCGCGCTCAAGGCGGCGATTCCGGCCCTCGATGCGCTCGATTTCGACGACGAGAATAGCTTTGACTCGGCCTCGACGATCGCCTTCGGAGTGATGCTGGGACAGTTAGGCTACAAGGTGAATCCGGACGCTTTCGATAATAGCAGTTACTGGCAGAACGTCGTGACTCAGATCAACAATCAACTTCCTGGGACAGTCGATGGCGTCCATCTCCAGGCTTACGCGGGCGGGAGCGGCAATAATCCATGTGTGGGTTGGGACTTCGGTGATGTTCCAGTTTGGCCCGGTTTATGGGATCTCTTCGACACTCCGGCCCAGGTGCAGAGTGTCATGAGCGGTTGGAACACCCAGTGCGGCATCACGGGCGGCTTCATGTGGCTCTATGATGATTTCGTGGGCAACGGTCTCGCGGCGCAATATGCGAGCGCGATCAACAATGCAGTCGCGAGCAGCGGATTTACCCTCTCAGGTCCGGCCAGCCTTTTCCTCAACCAAAACGGAACCGCTAACGCCCTCATCACGATCACGGATTTCGGCGGCTTCACCGGCGACGTCACCCTTAGCTTATCGAAGTTGCCTAAAGGTGTCCGGGCAACAATCAAAGGCCAGGGAAACAGAGGGAAAATCCAATTCCGCGCCACCGCCAAAGCCGTCACCGGCATCACCACCGTCACCGTGACCGGAACATCCGACGACATCGTCCAGACCTTTTCGTTTCCGCTCGCGGTCAACGCCGCTCTCGGGAGCGTCGGCAGCGGGACGGAGGTCGATCTCTCTTCGGTCTTTAATCTGAATGGAATTTACGAAGATGGGATGACCTACTCGACCGGTGGTCTGGATGGAGGCGGTTTCTCTTATTCGGCCAATCTGCTCAGCCCGTCGCGGGTCTTCAACGGCGTCCTCTTCGGTTTCGGGCCTGCCGATCAACTCGACGCCGTCGGCTGCGCAGGTCAGTCGGTCACCCTGCCGGCGGGACAGTATTCAACCCTGATGCTGATGGGCACCGGCATTCAGGGAAATCAGGCGACCCAAACCTTCACCGTCCATTACACGGATGGAACCAGTACGCCCGTCGTACAAAGCCTGAGCGATTGGTTCACTCCGCAAAATTATCCATCGGAATTTGGAGGCGTCGCCATGGCCTACCGGAACTCAGCCAATGGCACCAAGGACGCGAGGACCTTTAACCTCTACGCCTACCAGCTCGCGCTCAATCCGGCGAAGACGGTGCAAAGCATCAGTCTCCCAAATAACGCT
>DASXDC010000137.1:0-3291 GCA_036490855.1 Chthoniobacterales bacterium | reverse complement strand
CGAGAGACAACGCCTCGCAGGCCGGCAAAAAGTCTCCGGGGTGAACTGGCGGCGCACCCTCTCGATCGGCTGCCAGATCGTGGCGGCGGGCGGAAGAACGCGGCGAAATTTCCGGGATCATCCCGCCTCCGCGCGTCCCTCGTTCGCGCATCCCAACAGCGGCCGCCGAAGCGAAGCGTGAAGTGGTGGCTGCTGCTCCCGGTCGCCGCCCTAACGAGCGGTTGTGGCTCGCCCGGCAGACCGCCGCTCCCGAAATTCGCCTCCGGCCAAATTCCCGCCGCCGCAAGGGAAGACGAGGCGGGCGCGGCCCGGCTCCGCGCCGCCGACGTGATCTATTTCAGCCTAACGAAAAGCGGAGAGATTGGCGCGGCCTGGAAAATCGTCCAGACCCTGCAGCGGAACGGAGGCGGCGTCGCGCTTGGCTGGAGCGAAGTGCCGGTGACGCAGCAGCCGCTCCTCGACCGCTGGCAGGGGCAGGAAATAACTGCACCGCAGTTGCTCGCCGAGCTGGATCTGCCAGCCCGGAATGACTGGGTCCGTCGCGCGCTGCGACCGGATCTTTTCCAGGTGGCCCTCGGCGCGCCGCGCGAATTACTGCGCAAGATACGCGCTGGTGATCCACTCTCGGATGCAGAGCACGCCTTGCTGCCGGAGGACTTTCGGGTGCCGCCGGAGAACTTCGATTCGTTCGTCGATCGGGTCGCCACTTCGCCCCGCCTGCGCCGCTACAATCTTCCCCGCCTCTATCGCGCTCATCTCGTCGCCGAGCAGATGATCGCAGAGAGCGTCGTCCATTTCCGGCACGATCATCCGACGATGAAGCTGCTGATCTTTTTGCCTAACGACGCCATGATCGAACCGCGGGAGGTGGCGGGCTTCGTCGCCCAAAAAAGCGCGGCGCGGCAGATGATCCTCGATCGTTCCGCCCCACAATCAGAAAACCATCCGCAACTACTGGCGCGGAACCGGCGGCGCCGGCCGCTCGAGATCGTAGATCGTGCCCCAGACTCCGGTCGCGACCACTGCCGCCTGTCCGATCCATGGCTGGGCGCTCGAGGCATATGCGCGTTTCTCTTCCCGGCCCCAAAAGATGTAGCGCGTGTGCAGCGCCCGAGCCCGCTCTCGCCAGCCCGGTGCGCCAGCCATGAGGGCGCGCAGCTCCTGCTCGACCGGCGCGTAATCAAAACCCTGCGTCCAGAGATGCCCGGGATAGCCGAGCACGACTTTGCGGCCTTCGAGGAGAAGCGGGTGATTGTAGGTGGGAAAGCAGGCGAAGCGTTCGGTGATCGGCAGCGGCCTAACGACGGCGCCGACGGCGTTCAATTCCATTCGGTCCGCGACGTCGTAACCGGGTGAGCCGGATTTCAATCCGCCGATCAGACTAACGAATCCGGAAGCGAAGAGCAGAAAGCAGACACCGGCGCGGATCGGCCAGAGCCATCTCGCAATCAGCTCGCTCCACAAAAAGGGGAGAGCGATGAAGTAGGCCCAGATGAAAAGCTTGGTGTTGTCCCAGCCCCAGGGCGCGGTCTTGATAAAAAGTGCGAAGAGAAAAATCAGCGCCGCCGGAATGACAAAGGCGAAGGCGGGAGAGAAATGGAACTCGCGCCTAACGACGGGAGCAGGCACGACCTCGGCCGGCACGGTCACGGTCTCTTCTCCCGCGGTCGTTGCAGCCTGTCGGGTCGACCCGAAGCGTTTCCACATCTGCCAAACGACCAGGCCGACCAGAACAATCATCGCCGGGAGGGTGAGACCAAAGTTGTTGATCCAGAAACCGACCGGCGAAGTGGAAAATCCGGCGTCGTTCTGCAACCAACCTGGCGCCCAGGCGAGAATCGACTTCGCCTGGAAATGGTCGGTGATCATCCAGACAATCCCGGTCGCCGGGACGAACGCGGCCGCGAGCAGGATGGCGATCTGACGGCGCATTTGCCAACTGCCGATCACGAGCCAGAAAGCGAGCACACCCGAAAGCGCAAGGAAGGTGTGGACGTGAAAGAGCGGCATGGTGGCGTAGATCGACCACTCGACCCACCACGGCACGAGGCCTCGCCCCTTGCCGGTCGATTCGTCCACCTGCCCCGGATAATATTTTCGCCGCCAATGCAGGAGGAGGAGCAACCCGGCTGGGATCGCGTAAAGCAATCCACGCTGGGTGACGAACATCGTTAGGGGAATGCTTTTCCAGGCGATGCGTTCGCCCTGATAATCCTCGAATTGGAAGTGGCGAAAGAATTCGAAACCGGCCAGGCCGCCATTGAAAAGAAAACCGGCGACGCTGAATACGCCGCCCCAGCGATAAAAGGCGTAGAAGGTCGCAGCCGACCCGAGCAGGCCAGTCCAAACGAGAGCGCGCACGAGATCGATGTGGGTCAGAAGGAGGAGGGAATCGAAGAGATCGATTCCCGCCGGATAGCGCAGTTTACTGAAGACGTAGATTGGGTTGTCGGGCCAGAGGGGAACACCGTTCGCGAAATATTTGATGAAGGTGATGTGCAGCGACAGGTCGCCGAGATTGTTAGGCGATTGAATCTTCAGATTGTTCCCATCGACCCAGAGGATCCAGCAGAAGGAGCGGATGGCGAAAAGGGCGAAAATGATTCCGACGATCCAGGCCCAGACGTGATAATCAGGGCGCGACGCTGGCACGACCTCCGGGGGCGGCGGGAGTTTCAGGCGCCGACGCGCGCGTTTTGACTTTGGCAGCGGCTCGGCCGTCCGAACTGGGATGCGGATCTTTCTTTTCGAGAAATTGGAGGTGCCGAGCCAGGCGAAAATAGCCGCGGCCAATCCGAGAAAAAGCGCGAGCCAGGCGAAGCCATCATTCAAACCGCCGCCGAGAATCCCGAAGATCAAACCGGCGATCGCCGCGACGTTGACGAAAGTCAGCCCGGCGGAGAAGAGCTTCATCGGCTGAGCGCGGGTGTTGCTGCGGGATGTCCGACGAAGTCTGGCTTTCGGCCGGGGAAGATTTTGCGGAAAGTTCTGGTATTGAGGTAGAGCCTCGAGGTGTCCTGATAGGGGCGGATCGTCAACGGCTCGGTGAAGTAACTCTGATGGAGCTTTTTCTCCACCGCGGCGATCCGGTCTTCCTGCACGACGAGAAAATCGCCGTCGAGTTTCTCCGGCGCATTGTTGTGCTCGTAGTAGCCAATATTCGGGAAATCGCCCAGCAGCCAAGGAAAAGGATAGGTGCTCGTACGAATGAAATGACCCACCATCGCGTAGTAGGCCGGGTTGCTCCGGACAAGGCGCATGACCGGGTTCATGAGCCTGTAAATATCGTTG
>DASXDC010000136.1:0-12200 GCA_036490855.1 Chthoniobacterales bacterium | reverse complement strand
GGGAAAGACCGGCGTCGTTTTCGGCGTCGCCAATAAACGCAGCATCGCCTGGGCGATCGCCAAGGCCTGGGCCGCGGCCGGCGCGAAACTGATCTTTAATTACCAGGGCGAGCGATTGAAAGAGAACGTCGAAGAATTGATTGGCGAGTTCGGCTCCGGCACCCCGCTCTTTCCCTGCGATGTTTCGAAAGACGAAGAGATTGCTTCCTTTTTCGAAAAAGTCCGTGGACAGACCGACCGGCTCGATCTGCTCCTCCACTCCGTCGCTTTCGCGCCCAAGGAAGCGCTTGAAGGCGATTTCGTCAGCACGACGCGGGAAGCGTTTCGCACCGCGCACGACATCAGCGCCTATTCGTTAGTCGCGCTCAGCCGCGCAGCGCTTCCGCTCATGACCAATGGCGGCAGCATCGTCGCGATGACCTATTACGGCGCCGAAAAAGTGGTCCCGCACTACAACGTGATGGGCGTGGCGAAGGCGAGCCTTGAAGCGAGCACGCGTTACCTGGCCTACGATCTCGGCTCAAAAAAAATCCGGGTGAACTGCATTTCCGCCGGACCCGTGAACACGCTCGCCGCACGCGGGATCAGCGGTTTCTCGTCGATGCTGAAGCATTACCAGGAGCGTGCGCCTCTTGGGCGCAGTTGCGATCCGGCCGAGATCGGACAGACCGGTTTGTTTCTCGCCAGCGACGGCGCGGCCGCGATTACCGGCCAGGTCATCTACGTCGACGGCGGCTATCAGATCATCGGGATGTGATCGTTAGGCTCTCTGGCGCTGCGGCATCAGCCGTTGCCCTGCCCGCACTATCCAGTACGGCGCGTTGATCAGGAAAATGATCAGCAACCACTGATTGTAGATGAACGCCAAGTGCATGCTGTAATCGAGCCCGAGATGGAAGCAGACGAGCGCGACGCCAACCAGCGCGGCCCACGCGCGATTGATCAGCGCCAGGGGAGAACCGAGCTCGAGCAGCAGTCCGGTTGCCGCGATCAGCGCGACGATCCAGCCGTGCGCGGCGGCGAAGTTAGCCATTGCCAGTTGTCGATCGAGGTCGACCTGATTCAGCGTATCATAAAATGATTGGTAGGCTGCCTTGGCGATCGAGACGCCGATCCAGCGAGCCTGAAAGATCCAAAGCCCTTTCGTGACGATGAGCTTGGCAATTCCAGCGAGCAGATAAACGGCGACGATCGTCTGTTGCGACCACCAGATCGCGCGGCTTTCCAAAAGCCCGCGCGTTTCGCCCTGCCGGCGACGCCAGAGTCCATAAAAGTGCGCCGTGGTTTGGGCGAGAAGAACGAGTGAAACAATCTGCGCCGCGTGCTGAATCGCGCCTTGTGAATTCATAATTCCGTTGGCGGCGAGATTGACGAAGAGCGCCACCGGGAGCGCCAGCCAGACCACGAAGCGCAAAGTGTAAAGAATCAAGGCAGCAGCCAGCATCATCCGGGCGAAAGCAAAAGCGCGCGGATCGAGCAAAAAATGAAGATCGAAAAGACGGGTGATTCCGTTAGGCGCCGGAATGCCATTCGCAAACAAAACGTCCGGTGTCGCCCGCCAGACGAGCCAGGCGAAGAGCACTCGCATCACCACTCGCTCGTAGAAAGCGAAGGTTGGGATTGCCGGGCGCGCGCTCACTGATGTTGCGCCAGGGATTTGGTTTCCAAGCGCAGCGCATCGTTCTCCTGTTGCACCTTGACGTATTGAATTTGTAAACCGCGAAGCAGCTTCTGCGTGGCGGGCCGCGCTTTCGTTAGGCCATTGAGATAATGGAGCAACGATTGGGCGGCCGCTGCTTCCGCCAATGGCACGCGCTGCTTTCCGGCGTTCACAAAGCGTTTCAAGTCTTTCCGACGATAACCATCGAAGATCTTTTTCATGCCGGAGTTCGAAAGACCGAATTGCCGTATCCCGAGCGCGACGCCCTGCGCGTCGGTCAGATGAACGAAGTAAGTCTTGTGGCTGAAGCTCGAGAACATCGGAAAATTCGAGAAGGGATAATTCTCGCGCAGGACGAGGCCGAGCAGCGTCATGACGAGCAGGCATTTGCAACGGCTTCCCCGAAGCCAGGCGAGCACGGAGCCCGGCAGCGTCTTGAAATTCATCCAATGAAAAGCGCGCCGCCTAACCCGGCGGCCAGACGAGGGCGCGCTTGCCTAACAAATGCAGATGCAAATGCGGGACGCTCTCTCCCGCGTCGGGCCCGCTGTTGATCACAACCCGGTATCCGCTTTCGCTCACGTCCAAATCGCGCGCCACTTTGGCCGCCGTCAGCAGCAACTTTCCGAGAACTGCCCGGTCCGCTTCGTCCGCCTCAGCCAACCGTGCGATGACCCGCTTTGGCACGATCAGGACGTGCACCGGCGCCTGCGGCTTGAGGTCGTGAAAAGCGATTACGTCGTCGTCTTCGAAAGCGATCTTGGCTGGGATCTCGCGCGCGGCGATCTTCTCGAAGATCGTCATCGAATCGAGCAGCTCAATTCCTTCATCCCCGCGCCGCTGCAAATCTTCTCGCGGATGAAGCAGGTCACTTCCTCACGCAAGGCATCGCAGGAGCGGCTCCAGATTTTCACGCCGCGGAGATGTTTGATTGCCGGTTGCAGCCCGAAAAAATTGAGATCTTTCGCGCCGGTCTCGAGGATCGCGAGGACGCGTTTCTCGAGCAGATCAAAAAACGCCAGCTCATAAGCATCGCCAGCTGCTTCCGCCACTTCATAGAGTGAGACCGAGATCGGCGGCGGCGTCGGTTTGAAGTGCGGCACGATTTCCTTGTAGCCGATCACTTTCAAAACATAGCGGACCGTTTGGTTGAGCTGGCTGAAAGCGACGACCGATTCATCGGTCCGCAGCCGCAGATAAAATGCGATGCTTTCCGTCACGTGCTCGGTCAACCACCAGCTCGGATAGCCCGCGCGATCGGCAGCCTGGCGGATGGCGGCCTGCAACCAATCGCGATTGAATTCGAAAAGCTGTCCCGACTCGGAACGGAGGTAGGGAAATTCTTCCTTAAACGCGACCATTGATGGCAGGTTCGTTGAATAATTCGGGCTGGAGCGCGTTCGGTTTGATTCGGCGGCCTAACGCCTGAATCTCATCGACAAATTGATCGACATCTTCGAAGTGCCGGTGGACGGAAGCATAACGAAGATACGCGACCTCATCGATCTCGCGCAGCTTCGCGAGGACCTTTTCCCCGATCGCGCTCGAGTTCACTTCACGACCGCTGGTTTCCATTTCGAGCACGATGTCGTCGACCGCTTGTTCGAGCGTCACGAGGCTGATCGACCTTTTTTCGCACGCTTTCGCGATGCTGTTGGCGAGCTTGCGCCGATCGAAAGTTTCATGATGACGGTCACGCTTGATCACGCGCAAATCGCTCCGCTCAATCTCTTCGTAAGTCGTGAAACGAAAGGCGCAGGCCAGACAAACACGACGACGGCGAATGCTGGAACTGTCGCGCGATTGTCTGGAATCAATGACCTTATCATCGCGATTTCCGCACTTTGGACAGCGCATAGTGTGGTCGGGAAGAATTCCTTCCACTACACGTTGTAGCGCGAACGATGGCAAGAAATTTCGACGCGCTCGTCGAAAAAAATTCTTCGACGCCTTCTAACTCGCGCGAATCAGCGCGGGGGAAATTCGAATTCCGCTTTCTTTTTATCTTTCGAGAGCGTGAGATACGCGCTGAAGTGCGAGCCGCGTTTCGAGACAAAACCCTCGATCAAATCTGTTTTGCCCAGCTCGAGCAATCGCTCCGCGTCCTCCGCCGAAATTTCCTTGCCGCACAGATTCCGTTTCAATTGGAACATGACACGCGGCGATCCGTTAGGCTCCGGCTTCGCGACTACGAAAGCATCCTCCGTCTGGTAGAGATCGCCGTGGTGAACTTTGCTTTCGCTCAGCTTCACCGCCTTCGAGAGATCGAGCGGAGCCTTCGCTTTGCGCGGCCCGGTCTTGCCGTTTTTCGCCGCCGCGCCCTCGCGCGGCTTGCGGGGCGGAAATTCCCAACTGATACGGCCGCCTTGCCTAACGAGATAGGCATCGAAGGGCCGGCCCTTTTTCGAGGTAAACTTCTCAATCAAATCCGTCTTGCCGCGCGTCACGAGCTGGATCGCCTGCTCGCGCGTGACTTCTCTCTGACACATCAGCCGGCCGACCTTGAATGTTTCCTTCCAGCCATCGCCGTCCCGTTCCCGCAGGATGTAATTGGTCGGAGCTTCGCATAGTTGCGCGCCAGTCTCCGGATCAGTCCAGAATGCTTCGAGCGTGTTGAGGTCGACCTTGTTTCCAAAATCCAACTCGGTTTTTTTGCGGCCGGGATTTTTTTCGTCGTCGACGATTCTGATTTTCGAAGGAAATCGATTGCCGGTTTTTGCAGAAACAAAACCATCGAGCGGTCCAATCTCGCCCTTCTCGACCAGCTCGCGCACTTCAGCCTCTTCCATCTTACGACCGCTGATTACCCTGTAGATCAGGAGCACGCCGTCCTGCGATTTGAAGGTGCGGAGCGTCTCGATCAGCGGCTGGCCGTCGGTCGGCGAGAGGATGTCAGTCAGTCGCGAGCTGCTCTCATTTTCTTCGAAATTTTTCGTGCGATCGACCAGGCGCTTCGTCGCGGCGATGACCTCCGACATGAAGTCGCGACGCGAAAAATTGCCGTGCTCCATCTGGCGAAGCTTGAACTCCCATTCGCCCGTCATGTCGGGCTTCGTGAGGGAATCAGCGTGCACGGCAGAGAGGAATTCGAGGAGCGATTCAGCCTTCGTCGTCGGGACAAGTTCGCGCTGCTGGCGCTCGAGATACTTTTGATTGATCAGGCCGTCGATGATGTCGGCGCGCGTCGCGGGGGTGCCGAGACCGCGCTCTTTCATCGCCTCGGCCAGCTCTTCGTCGTCCACCATTTTCCCGGCGCGCTCCATCGCCGAGAGGAGAGTCGCCTCCGAGTAACGCGGCGGCGGCTTTGTCGTCTCGGCGTGAAGCTCGGCGGCGGTCGTCTTCGCCTGTCCGTTATCTCCACTCGTTAGGGCAGGGAGCGCTTTGGCGTCAGCCGAATCATCGACGGTCGTCTTGCCGTAAACGGCGAGCCAGCCGGCCGAGGTCAGGACTTTACCTTCCGTCTTGAAATCGTGCTTCCCCGCCACGGTGCTGATCCGAGTCGTGACGTCGAATTCCGCCGCTGGAAAAAAGGTCGCGACGAAGCGTCGCGCGATCATGTCGTAGATCTTCCCCTCCATCTCTTCGAGCTGCGCCGACTCGGTGCCGGTCGGGATGATGGCGAAGTGATCGGAGATCTGCGCATTGTTGAAGATGCGTTTGTTAGGCCGAACCCAGCCCTTCTCAAGCACGGTCTGGCCGTGCTTCCCGAGATCGCCGGGCAGTTTGCCTAACGTTTGCTTGCAGGTCGCGATGTAATCCTCCGGCAGCGCGCGCGAATCTGTCCGCGGATAAGTGATGACCTTGTGCCGCTCGTAAAGGGCCTGCGCGATCTGCAGGGTGCGCTTGGCGGAAAGGCCAAAGCGGCCATTCGCTTCGCGCTGCAGCGTCGTTAGGTCGTAGAGGCGCGGTGATGCCTGACTCGACGATTTTTTTTCTTCGCGGACTTTCGCGAGCGGTTGCCCCTGGCAGGCGGCGAGGGCCGCTTCCGCGACCGCTTTTTCCCAGATGCGATCGATCCGGTCGTGCTCGTTTTTTTCGTCCTTCTTGAAATTAGGCCGTTGATGAATGCCTTCGTAGGTGCCCTTGGCGATCTCGAAGGTCGCTGTCACCCGCCAATAATCGCGTGGTTTGAAATTGCGGATCTCCAGTTCGCGATTGAAGACAATCGCGAGCGTCGGCGTCTGCACGCGGCCGACGGCGGCGACGTTGCCGGCGCGTGAGCCAAACATGCGCTTGGTGATGGCGCGCGTGCCATTGATCCCGATCAGCCAATCGCTCTCGCTGCGTGAGCGGGCGGCATCGACCAGGCCGGCCATTTGCGCGCCGTCGCG
Source organism: Chthoniobacterales bacterium (assembly GCA_036490855.1). Lineage (GTDB taxonomy): Bacteria > Verrucomicrobiota > Verrucomicrobiia > Chthoniobacterales > UBA10450 > Palsa-1392. Next base: position 6,209 of record DASXDC010000136.1, on the reverse strand, counting down.
CAAACGCCGGAAGGCTTCACGGATTCCTTCCGCGGTCATGGTTTGCATCCAGGCGCGTTTCACCGGCAGCTTCGATTTCGAGAGCTGGTAGAGATTTTGGAAAATGAGCTCGCCTTCGCGGCCGGCATCGCAGGCGTTCACGACGAGGTCGACGTCTTTGCGGTGGAGCAGTTTCTTGAGCTGGTTGTAGCGATCTTTGGAGGCCGCGATCGGCTTAAGACCAAATTTCTCCGGAATGATCGGAAGCGTCTCGAGGCGCCAGAAGCCGTATTTCTTTTTGTCGATATCCTCCGGCATTTCCAGCTCGACGACATGGCCGACGGCGGACGAGATGACGTATTCGTCGTTCTCGAAGTGGTCGCCTTTTTTCGGGATCTTGCCGAGCGCGCGCGACAAATCCTGCGCGACGCTGGGCTTCTCGGCGATGATGAGGGTTTTGGCCATGAAGGGTTGCCAACTAGACCTCCTTGGCACCGAATGCAAGTCGCACTCGCGCGCCGGTGAGCGGGATCAAGTCTGGGTCTGCGAGATAATTCCGCGAAACAATTTCCGCGCAACGATTGATTGAGGGTTGCGCAATTCGGCGGCGCCGTCCCAACTAGAGGAGCTTGACGAAATATGCACCGGGCAATTGTTTGACGAGGTGCTTGAGCTCGAGGCGGAGGAGGAGCGACGAGACGGTGCCACTCGGGAGCGCGCTCGCCGCAGCGATCTCATCGATCGGCGTCTCGGTTGGTCTGATCGCGTCGTAGACTTTGCGTTCCTCTTCGCTCAGCTCCGGTAACGGCCGCGCCGGCGCTTCCTCAAACTTCTGTTTTTCCGGGAGGAGAATTTGCAGATCTTCAAGAATATCGCTGGCCTCCATCACGAGCTTCGCGCCCTGCTGGATGAGGCGATTCGATCCGTGCGCCGTCGGGGCGTTGATGTGGCCAGGCACCGCGTAGACGGAACGCCCCTGCTCGATCGCCTGCGAAGCAGTGATGAGCGCGCCGCTGTTCAGGCCCGCTTCGACGACGAGAATGCCGTGGCTCCAACCGCTGATGATCCGATTGCGCATCGGGAAAGTCTGGCGATCGGGCTCAATCTCCATCGAGAACTCGGAGACGATCGCGCCGTTGCCGCTCCGGATTTTGTCGGCCAGTGCGGCGTTCTCCGGCGGATAGAGTTTCATCAAGCCTGAGCCGATGACCGCGATCGTGCGACCCTTCGCGGCCAGTGCGCCCTGGTGCGCGGCGGTGTCGATCCCGCGCGCCAATCCGCTGATCACGGTCAGACCGGAATAGGCGAGCTGGTAGGAAAGCTTCTTGGCGCATTCCGCGCCGTAATGCGTCGTGCGGCGCGAACCGATGATGCCGATGGCATGTTGATCGCGTTCGGTCAGTTCGCCCCAGACGTAGAGCACAATCGGCGGCGCGTGAATCTCGCGGAGCTGGCGCGGATATTCGGGTGATTGCGCGGTGATGACCGTCGCGCCTAACGAGCGAATCCGCTCCAGCTCGGAGGAAAGATCAACCGTCGATTCCCAATTTGCGATCTGCTCGGCGACCTCGTTTCCGATGCCGTCGATCGTCCGCAGCTCGCCGCGCTTCGCCGAGAGAATGCGCTCCGGCGTTTCGAAAACCTCGAGCAACTTCCGCAACCGCACCGGCCCCATCTTCGGCACCATGTTGAGCGCGATGCAGGCTTCGGTGCTGTTCATGGTTCGAGGAGGTTGCGAAATTTCGCGCCGGGATTTTGTCGATCAAGCCGCGACCTGTCGCGAAGCAGCGACCGCTCGCCTTAAAACGGAATCTCGTCGTCGTCCGGCTCAGAGGGAGCAGCTTTGGGAGGCGGCGCACTCCGGCCGCCTCCACTCGGGCGGGAGCGCGAACCTTCCTCCTCACCTTCCTCCGGACCGCCGCCACTGCCGCCGCGCGATCCGAGAAATTGCACATTGTCCGCCACGACTTTGAGCTTGTTGCGCTTCTGGCCGGATTGTTTGTCCTCCCAGGAATCGAGCTGCAAGCGACCTTCGATGAAGACCGGACGCCCCTTGCGCAGGTATTCGCCGACGTTTTCCGCCGTCCGTCCCCAGACGGTGACGTCGACGAAAGTGACTTCTTCGCGCTTCTCGCCGTTCTCGCCGGAGTAGACGCGATTGACGGCGATGCCGAGCTCCGCGACTGCGGTGCCCTTGGGCGTATAACGCACCTCGGGATCGCGGGTCAGGTTTCCCATCAGGAGGACTTTGTTGAGATTGGCCATGCGCCTTTTCTAGCGAATCTACTTCGCGGCGGCGACTTCCTTTTTCACATTTTTCTCGCGCAGCTTCTGGTAATGCTGGCGGTAAACTTCCGGGTCGAGCTTGAACTTCGACTGGAGTTTTTTGATCAGGTCGGCCTCGGCGTGGAAGATGAAATTCACGTAGTAGCCGGAGTCGAGCTCACCCGCGACGTAGGAGAATTGCCGCTTGTCCATTTTCTGGACCTGCTCGATTTGGGCGCCTTCTTTTTGAAATTCGGATTCGAGGCGGTCGACGATATCCTTCAGGTTGTCATCCTTGCCCTGAGTGTTGAGGACGAGGAGCGCTTCATAACGGTTCTTCATATTATCGGTTGATTGAACAGATTCATCGCAGCAAACAGCCCTTTGTCGACCGCGCACTTCACCGCTTCCGCCGCCCGTTTGATCGCGGCGTCGAGGGCCGGTTGTTCTTCTTCAAAAAATCTCCCGAGAACGTAATCGACCGCCCCCTGAGCGGGAGCGGCGCCGATGCCGACGCGCAATCTCGGGAGCGCTTCCGTGCCGAGATGCTCGAAAATTGACTCGAGGCCGTTGTGCCCGCCGGAGCTGCCTTGGGCGCGAATGCGCAAACGACCGAGCGGGAGCGCGAAATCGTCCAAGACGACGAGGATTTCCTCCGTCGCGATCTTGTAGAAATTCGCGATCGCGGCCAGCGACTGTCCGCTCCGGTTCATGAAAGTTGCCGGCTTTACCAAAATCACGTTGCTCTTCGCCCAGGCGGCGCCCCATTTCTCCGCGTAATCCCACGGCAGCTCGGCGTCGGCCGCGAGTCGATCGAGAACCATGAAGCCGACGTTGTGACGGGTGCGCTGATATTCGCGGCCGGGATTTCCGAGCCCCGCCACCAGCCGAATCCGTGCTTCGTTCACGTCCGCTCCAGGGTCGGGCGCGGCGGCTATTTCTTCGCTTCCTTCTCTTTCGCGGGCGCGGCCGGGGCAGCGCCGCCTTCAGGAGTTTCCTTCTTCGCCGTGATCACTTCCGGCGTGGCCGCCGCTTCGGTCGCCGCGACCACCGGCTCTTCCTCGACCGTCGGGGCGAGGACCGAGAAGGCGGTCAAATCCGCCGGGATGCGCGTCGTCACGCCTTCCGGCAGCGGAATTTCCCGCACGTGAATCGAGTCGCCGATATTGAGATGGGAAACGTCGACCGTGATGACGTCCGGCAGATCTTTCGGCAGACATTCGATCTCGAGCGAGCGCAACGCCTGTTCGAGCAGACCGCCAAATGTCTTCACGCCTTCCGCCGTCCCGGTTGGCTCGAGCGGCACATCGGCCTCGATCATTTCGTCCATCGAGACGGCGTGGAAATCGACGTGCAGAATACCGCCGCCGAGCGGGGCGTGCTGCACTTCCTGCACGAGGGCAAGACGGGTCCCGCTCTCGCCGTCGATCTCGAGCTCGACGAGAATATTTTCGCCCGAGGCATGGCTGAGCATGAGAGAGACTTCGCGGCGCGAGACCTGGAGCGGTTCGGTTTTCTGTTTGCCACCGTAGATGACCGCCGGGACGCCGCCCTGCGATTTGATTTTGCGCACTGCGGAGCGCCCCGTGCCGGTGCGTCGCGTCGCCGAGAGTTTTACTTGTTTAGCCATGGTATGAGTTTGCTATTGCGTGCCGCCGTCGATTTTGAAGAGCGAGGAGACGGACTCGTCGTTATGAATCCGCTTGATGCTTTCTCCCAGCAGCTCAGAGACACAAAGCACCGTGGTGGTAAAACCTTCCACGGTGCGAACCGGCACGCTGTTGGTCGTTATTAATTCCTTAATCTGGGATTTTTGCAACCGCTCGCGCGCGATATCGCCCAGGACCGCGTGCGCCACCCCGGCGTAGATATCGAGTGCGCCGTTTTTCTTCAGTAACGTCGCGGCCGAAGTGAGAGTTCCCGCCGTCTCGGTCAGATCATCGACCAGGAGCACATCGCAGCCAGCGACCTCGCCGATCAGGTACTGCGCTTCCGTCTCGGTCGCGCTGATCCGTTGCTTGGCTACGATCGCCAGGCTCGCGCCCAGCGCCTGCGAATAGGCGCTCGCCATTTTCAAGCCGCCGACATCCGGCGACACCACCACGGTCTGCCGAGTCAACTTCTCGCGCAGATAAGGAATCAAGACCGGCAGCGAATAAAGATGATCGACCGGGATATCAAAAAATCCCTGCACCTGTTGCGCATGCAGGTCCATCGTCAGGACGCGATCGACGCCGGCGGCGCAGAGAAGATTCGCCACCAGCTTGGCGGTGATCGGCACCCGCGGCTTGTCTTTGCGATCCTGCCGCGCGTAACCAAAAAACGGGATCACCGCCGTGATGCGATCGGCGCTCGCCCGCCGGGCCGCGTCCACCATGATGAGCAGCTCCATCAGGTGTTCGTTAGTCGGCGGGCAGGTCGGCTGGACGATGAAAACATCGCGCCCGCGGATGTTCTCCTCGATCTTGACGTACGTCTCCCCGTCGGGGAACGAGCTGATCGTGGCCGCGCCTAACGGAACCCCGACGCCGCGACAGATGCGTTGCGCCAGCTCGCGATTGGCGGAGCCGGAGAAAATCTTGAGCTCAGGTTGGAGAGCAAACATCGGTCGCGGGGTCGCTAGCTTAGGCGGGTCGCGCCGACCTTGGCAAAAAGAAATCGCGCGCTCGACGCCGCCGCTACGACTGGGTGCCGAAGGAGGTTCGCATTTTGGCCTTCTTCTCCTCGCAATCTTCCCGCAGGCGGCGAGTCTCAGTCGCGAGCTGTTTCTCTAGTTGCTCGAACTCCTCGAAACTTCCCTTCAGCCTCGCTTCCTCGATTTTTCCCTTCAGAAAAAGCTCTCTCTCCGCGATCCGCGCCTTGTATTGCGAATCGATCTCCGCGATCTGCGCCTTCTGCTCCTCCGTCAGCGTGAGGGTTGGCGCGCTCTTCTCGAGACGTTCCATTGCGAGTTCGTAGGCCGATTTCATCCTCTTTGTAATCGATGCATTGCGGACCCGAAATCAATTCCTAAATTCCCGCTTCCCGATGCCGGCCACGATTCAACTCATCAGCACCGACTTCGACGGCACGCTCGCCTCGCACGCCAGCGATCCGGTTTTCGATCGCGATTGCATGGAACTGATCCGCGACCTGCAACGCGATGGCGTCATCTGGGCGATCAACACCGGCCGCTCCGTCGGCCTGCTCGAGGAAGGCCTGGAGGACTTTGCCTTTCCCCTCCAGCCCGATTTTATCCTAACGAGTGAGCGAGATGTCTTTCGGCCGGCGGCGAGCGGTTGGGAGCCCTTTGGCGATTGGAATGCGCGCTGCGCCCAGGCGCACGCTGAGCTCTACCAGTCCGCCTCCTCCGTTCTCGCCGAAGTGATCGATTTCGTCAGCCGGCGGACGAAGGCGCGCGTCATCTACGAAGCCGACGAACCGGCGGGAGTGATCGCCTCGAGTGAGGAAGAGATGGATCGCCTGACGAGGTTCATCGACGCGGCAAAAACGGCCGAGCCGAAGTTTCATTATCAGCGCAACACCATCTACCTGCGCTTCTGCCACGCCGATTACCACAAGGGCGCGGCTCTCGAGGAACTCTCCCGCCTCACCAGCATCCCGCGCCAGACGATCTTCGCCGCCGGCGATCACCATAACGATCTCTCCATGCTCGACGGCCGTTACGCCGCGCTCCCCGCCTGCCCGGGCAACGCCATCAGCGAAGTGAAGGAAGCGGTCCGTGCCGCCGGAGGCTGGGTGGCGGAGCGGGAATACGGCGCCGGTGTCCACGAAGCGCTCCGGCACTTCCTTTTGTAACCACGATGCGCCTTCGGCCAGGTTGTTGAAGCTGCCGCTGATCGGCCGGGCGAACGAACCGTTCGCCGCGCGAATGGGGCCAGTCGCCGTCCGAACGAACCGTTCGCCGCGCGAATGGGGTCAGTCGCACGCGAACGATCCGTTCGCCAGCCGAATGGGGTCAGTCG
>DASXDC010000135.1:0-11827 GCA_036490855.1 Chthoniobacterales bacterium | reverse complement strand
CCCCGCGATCATCCACCACCACAAGGTCATCGATCCGATGGCGCTCGAGTAAATTGAGCACTTCGACCGCCAGCTTATCCCGATGAACGACGACCGGATTGATCGTCATGAGATCGACCACCAGTCGCTCGCCGACCCGGGGATCGGTTTGAAAATGCCTAACGAAATCGCCGTGGGTGAAGATTCCAAGAAGCTGGTCGTCCTCACCCGCCACCACTGCCGCGCCGGCCCGCACCGCGGTCATAGCTTCGAGCACCGCGCGAATCTTTGACTCTGGCCTAACGAGCGCGAGCGCGTTGCGCGGACGCATGATTTGGTGGACACGCATGAGCAGACTGCGCCCGACCATTCCGCCCGGATGAAACTTGGCGAAGTCCTCCTTTCGAAAACCGCGCGCCTCGAGCAGCACCATGGCGAGCGCGTCGCCGAGCGCGAGCATGACAGTCGTGCTCGAAGTCGGCGCGAGGTTTAGCGGACACGCTTCCTGTTCGACATTGGCGTCGAGGAAGACATCGCAATTCTGCGCGAGAGTGGAATCGGCGGCGCCGCAGATCGCGATCACGCCAACCTGAAAGCGCGCGAGCGCGGGCAAGATCCGGAGCAGTTCTTCCGTCTCGCCGCTGTAGCTGAGCGCGAGAATGACATCGCCGTCGGCTACCATTCCGAGGTCGCCATGGAGTGCGTCAAGCGAATCAAGGACGACGGCGGGCGAGCCGGTGCTGGTCAAGGTGGCTGCGATCTTCCCGCCGATGTGGCCGGATTTTCCCACGCCGAGGACGATCACTTTGCCTCGGGCTTCGACCGCTTCTTTGATCAGCTCGACCGCACGGATGAAATTTTCGCCGAGCCGGCCGCGCAACCGCTGGAGTTCGGAAATTTCCAAATCGAGGACACGTGCGGCCTTTTCAATGTAATCCATCGATCTATAATAGTGGGGTGCGGCCAGAGTGCGGGCAAGCAATTGCGCGCCGGGCCGTGCCTGAGGAGACGAATTATGAAAAAGACATTTCTCAGCATTCTATTAGCGACTGTGACGAGTGTGGCCTGGGGTCAGGGGCAGGGCGAATTGTCGACTACGACCAGCACGACGACGAACGCGACCGGTCAGATTCAGACACAGACCGCAAAGCCGAGGCCGCCTTCGGCCGCGCGGCTTGTGCCGATTGAAGGCGTGGTGCAGGCGGCCATTCGCCACGGCAATTTCGTGCAGATGGTCAATCCCGCCGCGCCGGCGAGCTACGGCAGCGGGCAGGAACATGCCTCGCACGATCCGAACAATCCCGGCAAACCCAAAGGCATCGTCCTTTTCGCCTGGACCTTCTAGGCCGCGCAATCAATCGACGGAGTTGCTCGCGACGCGCCTGCGTTGAACGTTAGGCGTGCCTGAGCGCTCCTCGCCCGTCGTCGCCTCTTATTGTGCGACGTTTCTCAAGCCGGAGATGCTGCATATCTACCGGCAGATCACGGCTCTTGAGCGCTTTCGCCCGATCGTCATCGCGCAGAAGCGGGAGCAGGCGGAGCGTTTTCCGTTCGAGCCAGTCTTTCTCGTCGCCAAACCGTGGCATCATTTTCTCCGCCGCTTCTGGTTTCGGAAAATGCGCGCTACGCCCTGGCAGATTTCGCATCGCGAAGTGCTGCAAATCAAACGCGTGCTCACAGAAAACGATGCGCAGTTGCTCCACATTTATTTCGGGCACATCGCGGTCCACCTCCTGCCGCTCATCTTGCATTGGCGCCAGCCGACCGTCGTTTCCTTCCATGGAGCGGACGTTATGGTGGAGCTGGATAAGCCTCATTACCGCGCCACCACCCGCGAAATGCTGGCGGCAGCCCGGCTCGTCCTCGTCCGCTCCGCCTCGCTCGCCCGTGCGCTCGCGAGACTCGGCTGCCCTAACGAAAAGATCCGGTTACAACGCACTGGAATTCCTCTGGCTGATATTCCGTTCCGGGCCCGGCACTGGCCGAACGACGGCAGTTGGAGATTTCTCCAAGCCGGCCGCTTGATCGAGAAAAAAGGATTGCGCACCAGCCTGCGTGCCTTCGCTTCTTTTCGAGCGAAAAACCCGCAAGCCACTTTCACGATCGCGGGCGAAGGACCAATGCTGGAGACGTTGCGCGGCCTGGCAAGGGAACTTGGGATCGAAGATCAGGTGCATTTCGCCGGCTTTCTCTCGCAGGCGCAATTGCGGGAGGAATTTTATCACGCGCATCTATTTCTCCATCCGAGCGAGCTGGGCGCGGACGGGAATCAGGAAGGGGTGCCGAACTCGATGCTGGAAGCGATGGCGAGCGGGTTGCCCGTCTTCGCGACCGATCACGGCGGAATCCCGGAAGCGATCGAGAATGATGTCAGCGGAGTGCTCGTCGCGGAACGTGATCATCCGGCGCTGGCCGAGGCGCTCCTCAGTTGGACAAATCTACCCGAGAATCTAAACCGGCTCGCAGAAGCAGGCGCCCAATCGGTTGCGACGAAATTCGAGCAACGCACCCAGGTGCGGGCCCTGGAGGCGATCTACTCGGAAGCGCTTGCCTGACGAGCGAGTTCGCGGAAAAAATCCGCCAGCTGTCCAGCTACCGCAGTGAATCCCGCTTTTTCGCCTCCCAGCTTCTGCGATTCCGCCACGACGTCTCCGTAGAATCGCGGATCGTGCAGCAATCGTTCCGCCAGCTCACGCAGTTCGCCTAACGAGCGGCCATGTCCGCAGGTTCGGGAGAAGGCAAGGCGATCAATCGCGCCGTCGCCGCCGACACACGGCATGCGGCAGAGGAGCGCGTCACCCGCCACCTGTCCGGGAACGCCACTCTTATCAGCCTGCAGGACGATTTTGTGCCGCGCCATTTCGGCAAGGTAGTGGCGGAACGGCAGCCGCCTTTCGAGAATGCGCAATCCATCCATCTGCAATCCGAGCGCAGTCAACTGCCGGCGACAATTCGCAGCGTTTTCATCGAAAACCGTCACCGGTTCGCCGAGGCCGAGCGCGAGAACGAGGGCCGCGAGGTGATGCCGCGATGGCACGTCTCCTTCGCGTGTGCCGACAAAAACTCCGCGCCGTTCGCCTAACGAGCTTGCAAAATCCCAGTGCGGGTCGTCGAGTGGATAAGGGGTCGGGATGAATCTGCCGCGTGGGTAAAACGAGAGCGCATCAGGCGTCGCCGCCAGGCAACCATTTGCCGCGGCCGTGATCTCACGAAAGCGCCCGGCGCGTTTCGGGTCGCCGAGCTGTTTCGCGATCTGATGCAGTCCGGTTTCTTTCAACGAGACCGCCACCGGCAGCCCGGCCTTTTGCAGTTCGGATAAGGCCCCTTGCGTTTCCTTGAAATCACCACGCAGAAGGAGCAGCACGGGACATCCGGCCGCGACCGCTCGTTTCGTCTCGCGAAAGAAAACCCCGCGCGTGCAGGCGGCGTAGCTGTGGAAATTAACCGGAGCATGGCCTTTGTCCGTCATCTTTTCGCCTAACGAAAAGTCCTGTTCCGGATCGCGCCCACCAGGATTGAGGACGGCGAGGCGGAAGTGCGATGTCACGCCGGCTTCAGTGGTCGTCACCGAAATCAAGCGGCTGTGGCGGCTCGTTTTGCAGCAGTGGCTCCTGGCCCGCTTCATCGATCGGCCGCACCGGTTCGGCGCGCCGCACCTCGACATGTCCTTCGGGCGCGGCGACCACTGGGAGCGCACGTTTTACCGGCTTCTCCGGATCGAACGTAGCCGTCGTCGGCGCCGTCTCCTGTTTCGCGACGGTCTTCGGCTTGAATGTCGAACCAACCGCGGCGTATGGATCGTCATTCGCGACCAGGGTCGGACCCTGCATGACAACCGGAGAAACGGCCTCGGTATCGACGGCGAGTGCGGCCCTCGGCCACTGGCTGCTCTCAAATTTCTTCACAAGCTGGGTCCGAACGGAGTTGCCGTGCACGTCACAGGAGTCGACCGGCATCTGCGCGTCGGTTGCATATTCGAAATAACTGGTCCGCCGCCTAACGAGATTGCCGCTCGCGCTTTTCACGTCATCGTAGCACTTGTCAGTCGCGAGCAGACCGGACTTCGAACAAATCTCGACCCTGTGCAAAATCGGCGGGACAGGGAAATCCCGCGCCGGATATTTGGCGAGGGAGGCATTCATAATGTCGACCCAGACCGGCAGCGCGAGGATGTTGCCGAAAGCGCCCCGATAAATTTCCTGCGGCTTATCGAAGCCCGCCCAGACGACGCAGGTTATCCGCGAATCATAGCCGGCAAAAAGCGCGTCGGTAAAATCGTAGGCTGTGCCGGTTTTGCCCGCGGCCGGAAATTTTTTCAGCCCATATTTCTGGTAGGCGCGCCGGCCGGTCCCTTCGCGGAGCGCATCCGTTAGGCAGGAAGTAACTTCGTAGGCGATGGCGGGCTTGATGACTGGCGGGCGAGCGCGTGATTTTTCCGACTGCCAAACGATGCGACCTGACTTGTCTTCGATCCGATCGAGAATGTGTGGCGGCGCGGCATGCCAGCCTTCGTTAGGGAAAATCGTGTAGGCGAGTGCCAGCTCGGAAAGCGTGATCTCGCTGCTCCCGAGAAAAGTCGCGGGGTAGGGCCGCAATTTCGTCTCAATGCCGGCAGCGTGCGCTAGTGCTGTGACCGTGTCGAGACCGGCGGTGGTGCCGACGCGCACGGCCGAGCCGTTCTTCGATTCGGCGAGCGCTTCGCGAGCGGTGATCTGGCCCTCGTAACGGTTGTCGGTGTTTTCCGAGCCCCACTCGCCGAGAATGCCGGTGGTGCCTCCGATCATGACGGTGCGATTATCGAGCGCTGAATCCTCGACCAGCGAGCCGGGGAAAAGTCCCTTCTCGAAAGCCGCCGCGTAGACGAACGGAAGCATCGCGGTGCCGGGCGGACGCCGCGCCTGGAGCGCGCGATTGTATTCGTTATGCTCGAAGTCGCGGCCTCCGACGAGAGCGAGGATGCCGCCGGTTTTGTTGTCGAGCGCGATGACGGCGCCCTGCAGGTATTCCGGCGGCGGAGGCGCGGCCGACTTTTCGTTAGGCGATTTTCCGGAGCGGCGCTCCTTCAGGAGAGCGGCATACTGAGCGTAGGTCTGGTGATCGTAACCGGGCGTCTCCTCCGCGGCGTTGAGCTCGGCACGAAGCGATTTCTCGGCCACGCCCTGCAGGTCGGAATCGATCGTGGTGTGAATGCGGAAGCCATCGCTCATCGCGCGGTCCCAGCCGACCGCGGCGATTACCTGCTGGCGGATGTAATCGATCGCGTAATTCTGACCGCGGGCGTTTTGCCGGTTGCCGACGACCACGTCCTCCGCCTCGGCATTGCGGGATTGGGTGTCGTTGATAAAGCCCAGTTCCTCCATTCGGCTAAGAACAAAATTGCGCGCCTCGCGCGAAGCCTCCCGGTCCGTCCAGGGCGAAAGTTTGTTAGGGCTTTTGACCAGGCCGGCGAGGGTGGCGCACTCCGCCAGCGTCATTCCATGCGCCGGTTTATCGAAGTAACCTCGCGCGGCCGCTTCCGCGCCATAGAGCCCGCCGCCGAAATAAATTCGGTTCAGGTAGAGCTCCATGATTTTCTGTTTTGAGAAATTATCTTCGATCCGCCGGGCGACGAACATCTCGAGGAGCTTGCGGCGAAAGGTCTTGCCCTTGAGTTCGAAACTGTTGCGCGCCAACTGCTGAGTCACCGTGCTCGCGCCCTGCCGGACGTGACCGGCGACGAGATTCTTGAGCGCTGCCCTAACGATGCCTAACAAGTCGTAGCCGTGGTGCTGGTAAAATTTATTGTCCTCCGCCGCAATGATGGCATTGACGAGATTGGCCGGGATCTGGTCGTAGGGAATGGTCTCGCGGTTCTCGACGTAAATTTGGCCAAAGATCTTGTTGTTGCGATCAACGATCACGCTGGCCGATTCCATCTGCTCGAGGTGCTTGAGATCGAGCGCGGCGGCTTGCTGCCGGAGAGTGGCCGCGAGCGGAAGGAAAGCGAGGAGACCTGCGAGGAATGCAAGAAGGAGAAGAGCGGCCGGCAGGTAAAACCAGGGTCGCGCATACCAGGCGCGCTCGTCGCGCGAGAACTCAATCGGCGTGAAATAATCAACAGGCATGCGGCGAGGCGGGCGAGCGCCCGGGAAAAAATCGAGATCGCGCGCAACTTAGCGGCAAAGTGTGGAAAATGCCAAATGGTTGAGCAGTCCGGAAGTTGGGGTTAAAGCTCAAAGCGAGTCCCCTCGGTTGAGGATTGATGGAAGGAAACGAGGAACTGATTTACGAGATTCGCGACGGGATTCGCCGACGTGGCGCGGTCCCTTTTTCGTGGTTCATGGAGCAGGCGCTTTATCATCCGGAGCACGGCTATTACAGCTCGGGCCGATGCGCGATTGGGCGGCGCGGCGATTACTTCACGAGCGTAAGCGTGGGGCCGCTCTTCGGGCGCCTGATGGCCGGTCAGTTCGCCGAGATCTGGGAAACGCTGGAGCGGCCTAACGAATTTGTGATTGTCGAACAGGGCGCGCATCATGGCGAATTTGCGACCGATGTCCTGGAGGCGTTGCGCGAACAGCACCCGGACTTTTTCGCGATCGTGCGCTACCGGATCGTGGAGCCGTTTGCGATCCTGCGGAAACGTCAGGAAGGCGTATTGCGAGCATTTGCGGAGCGCGTGGAATGGACCGCATCGCTCGAGGCGATGGAGCCGTTCTGCGGCGTCCATTTTTCCAACGAGCTGGTCGACGCCCTGCCGGTGCATCTCCTCGTCGCGGTCGGCGAGGGCGCGGAAAATCGGTGGCACGAGCGGCTCGTCGAGCGGACTTCGTGCGGCTTCACCTTTGTCGATCGGCCGGTGAGCAACGATCGGCTGCGCGCTCGCCTAACGAGAATCCCGGCTGCGCCGCTCGCGGGTTATGAAACCGAGATCAACCTCGCGGCGCTGGATTGGATCACGATTCTCGCAGGCAAACTGCAGCGTGGCGTGGTGCTGACGGCGGACTACGGATTGCCGCGCCACGAATTCTATGCGCCGAGTCGGCGCTCGGGCACGCTGCAATGTTATGGGGAGCATCGCGTCCTGCCTTCGCTGCTCGAGCGGGTCGGGCAGAGCGACCTGACGACGCACGTCGAATGGACGAGCCTGGCGGAACAGGCGGAGGAATCCGGGTTGCAACTCGCCGGCTTCACCGATCAGCACCATTTCCTGACTGGACTGCTCTCGACGCACCCGGCGCTCGCTTCCGCCGGCGCGGAGAAAAGCCGTGCGCTCCAGACGTTGATCCACCCGGAGTTCCTCGGGATGAAGTTCCAGTTTCTCGGCCTAACGAGGAGTTTTCCTTCCGAGATTTCGTTAGGCGGTTTCAAGTTCGCGCGCGATAGCCGGGGGGCGCTGGGTCTGGGGTGATCTCTGCAGCCACCGCGGATCGATAGCAAAAAGATGAAGAAGAAGCGATCGTCGCTGGCTTGCAAGCGCCAGACAATCATGCCGGCCGCGGGTCTCGGTGCGAATGACCGTCACGACGTAGACGTTTTCGTTAGGAATTCCGAGTTCCCGGCGCAGCGGGCCGTTCTCCTTCCAGCCATAGTCGTAGACACTCCGCCAGAGGGAGTCCGGTAGCTTTGGTCCATAGGAGAGGGCCGCGCCGTAGGCGTTACGGCGGTCGTACGGCCCGCGCAGGCGCGAATAGAGTTCGGGCGTAATCGCGATCTCGCGCGCCGGACCCGAACCGCTCCTGAATTGGAGCGTGAAGGTGGAAGCGAAACCTTCCAGCCCGTTCACATCGCAGAAGACGTTCGGAGAAGGCGCGACCACGCTCGCCGCGCCGATGCCCCGGAGCACGCGATTATCCGTGAGATCGCCAGCATTTGCGTGAGACCGACGAGGAGGAGAACCGCCGCCCCAAGGTCGCGCCATTGAAATTTCTCATCATGCCATCCCCGATTTCGATGCGGCGCACGCCCAGCGTTTGCGATATCCGGACAGGTGGGAAAACGGCTGAGCGGAATCCGCCCGCGACGTAGGCTTTCTTCCGCGTCTTCGTCTCGGCGCGCTCTGGACGGACAGATTACCGCCCATCGCGCAACTCTTTCTCGAAGCGGTGAAGAAACGCGCCGCCGAATTAACTACAACAGCGGCGACCCCTCGGTCGCGACGTGCTTCAACTTCCCGCCGGCCCGTTTGATCGCCTCGAGCAGAGCGCTCTTGTGCGTGCGCGTTGGGTCGTAGGAGAAGGAAATTTTCCTGGCGCCTACGTCGCACAAATCGAAAGCACGCGGATCTATTTTCTCGAGCGACTCGCGCAGATTTCTTTCCTGCTCGGGATCGAGCGGCTCCGCCAGCTCGATCTCGGCAGCGACGAATTCCTCCGCGCCGGAAAACTTTCTTGGATCGCCCGCCATCTCTGAAATTCGTCAGCGGTTCCCGATATGGATGGCGCGTTTCTCGACCGCGAGGGCAGCTTCCTTGACCGCTTCGCTGAGCGTCGGGTGCGCGTGGACGGTGCGCCCAAGATCTTCGCTGCTCCCGCCGAACTCCATCACGGCTACGATCTCGGCGATCAATTCCGAAGCGGCATGGGAAAGAATCGACCCACCGAGGATCCGGTCGGTTTCGGCATCAGCGATGAATTTGACCCAGCCTTCGACATCGTCATTCGCGAGCGCGCGGCCGTTGGCGCGGAAGGGAAATTTCCCGACCCGCACCTTGAGCCCTTGTTCTTTCGCCTGGTCTTCCGTCAGGCCGACGCCTGCCAGCTCGGGATTGGTGTAGATGATTCCGGGGATGACGCCGTAATTCACGTGCCCGGCTTTGCCCGCGATTAATTCCACACAGGCGATGCCTTCCTCTTCCGCCTTATGCGCCAGCATTGGCCCGACAATGACGTCGCCGATCGCGTAGATGCCTTTGATGTTGGTCTGGAAATGCTGATCGACTTTGATTCGGCCGCGCTCGTCGATCGCGACGCCGATCTTATCTGCGCCGACGCCTTCGGCAAAAGCGCGCCGGCCGACGGAGACGAGGACCTTATCGGCTTCGAAATTCAGCTCTTCGCCGCTTTTCGTCGCGGTCGCGATCGCGCGGTCATTCGCGACTCTGACTGAGCCGACCTTCGTCTCGAGGTGAAATTTCATCCCCTGGGCGGTTAGGGCGCGCTGGAGGAGGTTCGACATTTCAAGATCAAAGCCGACCGCGATCCGCGGGAGAAATTCGAGCACGGTCACTTCCGAGCCGAGCCGGCTCCAGACCGAGCCGAGCTCGAGGCCGATCGCGCCCGCCCCGATGACGAGAAATTTCTCCGGCGGTTTGTCGAAACAGAGAGCTTCCGTACTGCTGACGACGGTGACGCCGTCAAACGGCGTGCTCGGAAGATTGATCGGCACGCTGCCGGTCGCGATCACGATGTGGTCGGCGGCGATCTCGGCCGGCTCGCCATCGTTAGGCCGGATGCGCACTCTGCCTGGCTCGGCGATGGTGCCGAGGCCTGCGAAAGTTGCGACTTTGTTGCCTTTCATCAGGGCGCGCACGCCGCCGGTGAGGGTTTTCACGACCTTGTCCTTGCGCGCGAGCATGGTCGGGAGGTCGAGGCTCACGCCATCGAGTTTGATGCCGTGCCTGGCGGCTTCCTTTTTCGCAAAAACGAAATGATCGCTCGAAGCGAGAAGCGCCTTGCTTGGGATGCAACCGATGTTCAGGCAGGTGCCGCCGAGCTCCGGATCTTTTTCGATGATGGCAGTTTTGAGGCCGAGCTGGGCGGAGCGAATCGCGGCGACATAACCGCCCGGGCCGGAGCCGATGATGATGACGTCGAATTTGTCCATGCGAAAAGGCTTGCGGGTGCTGTTATTCGAGTGCGGCGGCCTGAGCGCGATGACTAAAGATCAAGAAGCAACGCGGTCGGATTCTCGATCGCTTCCTTCACCTTGACGAGGAAGGTGACCGCTTCCCTGCCGTCGACCGCACGGTGATCGTAGCTGAGCGCGAGATACATCATCGGCCTAACGACTACCTCGCCTTTGAGCGCAATTGGACGCTGCTGGATCGCGTGCATCCCGAGGATTCCGCTTTGCGGCGGATTAAGAATCGGCGTGCCCATGAGCGAGCCGTAGACGCCACCATTCGAGATCGTAAAAGTGCCGCCTTCGAGGTCCTCGATCTTGATCTTGCCTTGACGGGCGCGTTCCGCGAAATCGGCCACGTCGCGCTCGAGATCGGCAAAACTTTTCTTCTCCGCTTCGCGCACCACTGGGACGACGAGGCCGCGTTCCGTCCCGACCGCGATGCCGATGTCGTAGTAGTGATTCAAAATAAAATCGTCGCCATCGATGCGGCTGTTGATCGCCGGTACTGCCTGGAGCGCTTCGACCGTCGCCTTGATGAAGAAGGACATGAACCCGAGCTTGAGCCCGTGATCGGCCTGGAATTTTTCCTGCGCCTTTTTGCGCAGCGCCATCACTTCGCTCATGTCGCACTCGTTGAAAGTCGTGAGGGTCGCCATCGTCTGCTGCGACATGACGAGCTGCGCTGCGATCTTGCGGCGGAGGGGCGACATCTTTTTGCGGGTGGAACGCGCGTCGCCGCTTTTGGCTGGCTGCGCCGCGGGCTCGCGTTCACTTTTTCGACGCGGCTTTTCCTGGTCGTCGGTGAAATCCGCCGGCTCGCTTCGAAGATGAGCGAGGACGTCGCCCTTCGTGACGCGGCCGCCTTTACCGGTGCCGCTAATTTCCGCCGGGTCGATTTTTTCTTCTGTCGTTAGGCGTTGGACGGCAGGAGAAAGAACATCGGGCTTTGGCGAACGTTCGGCGGCGGCTGGTTGGGCAGCCGGGGCGGATTCCTTCGCGGCCGACGCTTTTCCTTTCGCCGGGGCGCTCGCCTGATCGTCGATGACGGCGACCACCTCGCCGATTTTCACTTCCTGGCCTTCCTCGGCTTTGGTCTCGAGCCGGCCGGCTTTTTCGGCCGTGATTTCGGTCGATACCTTGTCGGTCTCGAGAGTGAAGAGCGGTTCGCCGGCCTCGACGTAATCACCCGATTTCCTGTGCCAAACCGAGACGACACCGCTCTCGATCGATTCGCCGACCGCCGGGATTTTCACTTCGATGCTCATGGGAGGTGCAACTTAAGCCGAAGAGTATCGCGCGGTCGAAAAAATTTCGACCGGGACGCATGTTGCCAGTGTGTAACCGCAAACATCACCGGGAGATTGTAGCAAACGCGTGACGGAATCACTCCGCGATTGCGAGCGACAGGCAGAGCGATAGACTGCGCCGGTGACCGAAAGTCGCCGTATTCATTCTTTCGGAAACCTGCACTGCGCCAGGGTGGCGAAATTGGCAGACGCGCCAGACTTAGGATCTGGTGGAGCAATCCTTAGGGGTTCGAGTCCCCTCCCTGGCAGGCTCCCTTCATGAAAAATCCGCACCTCGAAATCGAGCGGAAATTCCTGATCGCGAAATTGCCGCGCGCCCTCGAGCGCTATCCGCGCAGCGAGATCGTGCAGGGCTATTTGGCGGTCGATCGCAAGGCGCACATTCGCCTCCGGCGCAAAGGCCGCGTCTGCACGCTGACCTTCAAACGCGGCCCGGCGCGCGCCCGGGAAGAACGCGAAATCCATCTTAATCCCGCGCAGTTTGCCATCCTCTGGCCGGCGACGGCCGGTGCCCGCCTAACGAAGACGCGCTACTACGTTCCCTGGAAAAAACTGACGGTCGAAATCGATATCTACCGCGGCTCGAATGAGGGCTTGATGGTCGGGGAGGTCGAATTCCCCGATATCCAGACATATCATTCGTTTCGACCGCCGGAATGGCTGGGCGACGAAGTGACCGGGGCGAGCCGTTACAGCAACGTGAAGCTGGCGCGCGA
>DASXDC010000134.1:0-7992 GCA_036490855.1 Chthoniobacterales bacterium | reverse complement strand
GAGGGACGCGCGGAGGCGGGATGATCCCGGAAATTTCGCCGCGTTCTTCCGCCCGCCGCCACGATCTGGCAGCCGATCGAGAGGGTGCGCCGCCAGTTCACCCCGGAGACTTTTTGCCGGCCTGCGAGGCGTTGTCTCTCGCGCACTGGAATCTCGCAGATCGTCGCGCCCTGTTTGGCTGCCGACACCTGCGCTTCGATCGTCCAGCCGAAGGTCATCTCTTGGGGCGCGATTTTTTCGAACAACGGCCGGCTGATGACACGGAGTGGGCCAAGATCGCTGAAAGCGCGGCCGCTGAGAAGACCGCACCAGAGACCGAGAGCGGTATTTGCGACGATGTGCCGGAGCGTCATCGTGCGCCAGTTGCGCAGAAGGCGGGTGCGGCTTCCAAGCACAAAATCGTAACCCTGCTCGAAGGCGGCGGTGAGAAGGCGCAAATCGCCCGGATCGGTCGCCCCGTCTCCCGCACAGAAAACGTAGGCGCGGAGGGAAGGGAAAAGGCTTGTCGTTAGGCTGATCGCCGCCGCGCAGCCATGCCCGTAACCGCGCCGCGCGGTTTCTGCGACCAGCACCGGACGTTGCCGCGCAATCTCCGCCGTCGCATCGGAGGAACCATTGACGCCAACCGCGATGACAAAATTCTCCGGATCGACCAGCGCGAGCAGCTCGTCGAGGACGGGGCCGATACAGGCCGCCTCGTCGCAGGCCGGAATGATGATCGCGAATTGAGGCAGGCGCATCTCGTCGTTGTTCAAGCCCTAAGAGTAGCCCAACCCGCTGCTATTCCAATCCGCCCGCGGAACTTCGCGCGGTCCGGTTGAGAACCAACTGACCTTCCGCCACTACTTTCTCGCCGACCTGGGCGGTGACGCGGAATTGCCAGAGCTGGCCGACCTGCGCCAGCTTTTCCGCGCGCAGCATTACTTCCTCCTCTGGCCTAACGACCGCGAGAAACTTCATTCCCCGGATTGCGGAGAGAAGAAAAAGCGGCCGTTCCATCTCGGCAAAACCAGAGGCTGCCGCAATCCCGGCGGTCTGAGCGAGGGCTTCGGTCAGGATGACGCCCGGGACGAGTGGATTGCCGGGAAAATGCCCGGCGAAGATCGGATCATCCGTCTCGAAACGCGTCGCGCATTTCGCCATCGTGCCGGGTTCGCAGCGGAGCAGTTGCCTAACGAAGAGAAATGGCGGGCGATGCGGGAGCGAAGAAAGCTGAGAGTTGAGAGTGGAGAGTGGCGCGTTCACGAGCGGTCGGAATCCTGGCGCCTGCGGGAAGGCACAACCTCACCTGCCGGCTTTCAATTTCTTTTGCCTAACCATTGACGAAATAGACAAACTTCCAGCTTCCGTTCACCCGTCGAATCCCCGCGCGATAGCCGTTGTAAGCCGCGGCCGGATCAGCAAACTGCGCCGGCGCGACCATGAAGTCGTCCTTCTTCACGAAACGCTCCGAGAGAATCCCGTCGAGCTCGACCCAGAGGCCGTTCTCATCCCAATACTGAAAGACGCCTGCGCCCTGCCGATCGTCTGCCGGAGTCGCGCCGAGGACATAGGCAAAGTCCGGCGTCATCATCGAGGCGACCGTGTTCATGTCGTGCGCCTTGACCGCTTTGCGCAGTCGTCCGATGAAGGCTTGAAAATCCACATCGGCCTCTTCTTCGCCCTGCATCTCGGCGGTGCGCGCGGCTTTTTTCTGATCTTTTTTTGGATTGGTCGTTGGGCAGGCGGTCAGCGCCAGAGCGGCGAGGAGAAGAAGGAAAAACGGAATGCGCTGTTTCATGGAATCTGTTGCACGTCTGACATAACCGGCCGCCCGAGACAAGCTCAGCTTCAACATACCCGCCGCCGTTTTCGTCCCAAGCCGAGCCGCTTCCGCAGCGGATGATGGATGAAGACGAAATAGAAAACGTTCGAGAGATCGCGCCAGCTCGAAGATGGACTCGTTAGGCGGTGCGGGCCTTCGCGCAATGCGCGGAGGAGCGACGGCACCGTCATCTCGGGCGGCCGCGGAATACTGGTGTAATGAGCGCCGAAAGCGCGCAGCCGATGCGCATCGGAGGTGGCGAGGACTGGCTTGCCGTGCGCGGCGGCGACGGCCCGCGCCCGGCGATTGAGATCGAACCACCCCTTATGGAAATGACAAATCTCGATCGCGTCGAAACAATCGATCTCCGCGAGGAGCCGATCGCCGATCGAAGCGCCGAGAACGAAAAACGGATGCGGCGCGAAGCAGAAAATCGCGTCGCCCCGTTCTGTCCGCAGCCGGCGCAGGTCGTCGAAAGTGCGGAGATTCCTGATATCGTTAGGCCGGACATTCAGGAGAACGACGTCCGCGCCCTCCAGCCGCATCTCCGCCGCCTGGATGAGGAGAATTCCCATCGCCGCGGCGTCGGCGAAGACTTCCGGACGATCGAAAACCTTATCGTGCAGCGTGATCGCGAGCCCCGCGAAGCCGAGCGTCCGCGCCCGTTCGAGCAACTGGTGGGCGGAGTAATCGAGCCGGTCTTTTGGATCGTCGAGAGTATGAATGTGCAGGTCGAGCTTGATCCATTCTTGCTCGTCGCTGTGCGAGTCCGGCATCGGCTGAACGGTAGATGCAGGTTCCGCGCCTCGCTCGCGACTTCTTTGCAAAGGCTGAGTTTCGACGGCGTGGCGCGGCGATCGCGCGCCGTCCGCGAGCGCTTGCTTTCCGCCGCCGCTTGTTCAACTTTCCTCTCCGCGCTCGGGTGGTGAAATGGCAGACACGTACGTTTGAGGGGCGTATGCCGCAAGGCATGGGGGTTCAAGTCCCCCCCCGAGCACTTCCTTCTTTTTTCCAGCTCGTTAGGCGACGGTTCACCCCGATCGGAACCCTCTGCGCCTAACCAACCGCGACGATTTCGTGCCTGATCGCCGGGCCGGTGCTGAAGAAACGGACCGCGACTAAAAACCAGAGGAGGACGAGCGGCAGAAACGTCGGCAGCCAAAGATGCTGTTCCGATAAGACCGAGAGCACGAGCATTCCGTAGCCCGCGGTGAAGATGATCGCCCCGAGGAAAAGATTCGTTTTCGAGATCATCCAAAGAAAAGCGCTCAGGAGCGCGAAAACGAGAACAAGAATCCAGCCGATCATCGGTGAGGCGGGGCGGACGTAGGCGTTATCCTGGATGGTGGCGATGGCGGTCGCGAAAACATCCGGTGGCTGTAGTGGATCGCCCGCCACCCGCAGGAGGATGATCTGGTCGTGCAGTTGGCCGACGTCGCGCGTTGGTCGGAGATGCCCTTCGTGTTCCTGGGCGGCGAGGAGGAGCTGGCTAAAAGTGAGCCGATGCACGCTGTGACGCGCGATCGGGTTGATCGTCGTCGTGCCGTCGCGATGGAGCGGGATCTTCCACCCGTTAGGCAAACTGATCCGCGCGCCCAGCTCCACTTTGATCTCAAGCGGCGAGAGATGGAGCCAGAGCATGATCGCCTGAAGCGAGAAGGAGGGCACGATTTCGCCGCGGTACTGGAAGAGCATCGGAACGCGGAGGCGGTCTCTCCAGTCGTTAGGCAAATTCGTGAAGCCGGGGGTCGAGATGAGGCGGATGTCGTCATCCGGCTGCCGTTTCACACCGGAAAATTCCGGGAGCTGGCTGCGTTCGCCGCTGACGTTAGGCAAGGTCGGGAGATCCTCGGTCGCGAGATCGTGCTGCCCTTTGCCGCCCAGTTCGAGGCCAACGAGGAGGAGCGGGACGTGCATCGCCTGGTCGATGAAAATCTGTTCCTGCGCCTTGTCCCGCTCGCGCCAGATCACGACCGGTACGATGCCGACGACGGTCGGTTGGAATTCCAGGATCGCCTGGAGGAAGAGCGCGTACTCGAGCGGCGAGAGCGAACGCCGCGCCGCCTCGCCTTTCGCGAGTGGCTTGCGCTCGTCCGCCGGCGTCAGGCTTTGGAAATCATCCCGGCCGATCTCCACCTCTGTCACCCGGGCCGGCGGCAGGATCCCTTCGGAATGTTCCATGAACCAAGCCTGCAAAACCTCCTCGGTCCGCTGCAGGCGCGGTTCGCGCAGGATCAGCGCGCCGAGCAGGATCACGACCAGGATGAGCCAGGGCGAAGAACGGCGCATTGGCGCTGAAGCTAGGGAGCGGGCCGGGCGAAAACAAACTCAAATTCAAGTGACACCCGCCGCCGCGATCATCTCGCCTAACGAGGCGAAGTCGGCGCGATTGTCGCGCTTTTCGCTTGAGATGATGACGATCGCCACGCGAACATTCGCCATGTCGAATCTCACAGGTGCGCCCAAAGGCGAGAGGTTCACGGCGCGGCTCGAAGCGTTTAGCGATCTCGTCTTTGGCTTCAGCCTTTCGCTCCTCGCGACCCGGCTCGATGTGCCGGCGCGCCCGGAGGACATTTTCAACTCGACGCGCTGGATCGCGATCATCGGCACCTTCGCGCTCGTCTGTCGTTTTTGGCTCGAGCATTATCGCATCTTCCGGCACGATTTCGTGGCGGAGAATTTCGATGCGGTCCTGAACTTCGTTTTTCTCTTTGGGATCGCGATTCTGCCTTACGCGCTTCTCACCTTCCTGCGCTTCCAACTTTTTCTCTCGGCCTTCACCCTCTATGCCGGTGACTTTTCGCTCATTCTCTCCAGTCTCTCCATCCTGCGGGTGCGCAGCCTGCGGCAACGCCGCGGCGATCCTGATCTCGGCGGCCGGGTGGGTGAATGGCGCCGCTCGGTGGCGCAATTCGGCGTCGCCATCCTGCTCGCTCTTTTTCTGCTCGCGCTCCATTCTCATGGCGGAACGTTCATGGAAGCGATGCGCGCCTACGACGTCTATTTGGTGATGGCTTTCATCCTCATCCTGCTCGGCGCGCGCAGAGGATTGCGGAGTCTGCCCGCTTTTCTCAGCGCGAAAGGCGGAGCGGGGGAATTGCCGGCCTAACGACAGGTTTTCCGAATCCATCAGTAGACAACTTTCCCTCTGGCCACGATCGTCCTGGCATGAGCTGGATGAACGAAGTCGCCCACGTCCTGCAGAATTACACGGAGACCAATCAGCCGCCGGCGGGGGAAGACGTCGCCGCGCATTACAACCAGGTCGCGCAAGCCGCGCCGCCGGCCGATCTCGCGGGTGGATTAGCCGCGATGTTTCATTCCAATCAAACGCCGCCCTTTGCGCAGATGATCGGCCAGCTCTTCAGCAACTCGAACGGCGCCCAGCGCGCCAATCTACTTAACAGCCTGCTCTCCGGCGGAGCCGCCTCCGGAATCCTTTCGCAGCTCACGCAGACTGCCGACATTTCCCTCCCCGCCGGGCTCGGCAGCAGCGCGCCGGTCACGCCGGAAGCGGCCGCCCAGATTCCACCGGCGGTCGTGGAACAGGCCGCAGCGCAGGCGCAGCAGCACGATCCTTCCATCGTCGAGCGCGCGGGCGAATTCTACGCCCAGCATCCCACGCTCGTGAAGACCCTCGGCACAGCCGCGATGGCGATCGCCCTCTCGCATCTCGCCCGCCAGCGTCGTTAGGCGGGCATAGCCGGAAAGCCGCGAATGCCCGGCGAGATAACGAATTCATCGTTCTCCGCGCCGGCCGATCGCGCTTCATCGGCCCCGGGAGGAAAACAGGAAAGATGAAAATCTGATCCGATCGCCCGCTTTCTTGTTTCCTTATGATTCAGGCTGTCATTTTTGATGTCGACGGAACCCTGGTCGATTCAAACGATCTGCATGTCGAGACGTGGGACATCGCCTTTCGGTTTTTCGGAAAAGAGATACCCCGATCCGCGCTGCGCCGCCAGATCGGCAAAGGCGGCGATCAATATCTCCCGGTGTTTCTCAATCGAGAGGAGATGCGCGAATTCGGGGAGGAGCTGGATAGTTATCGCAGCAAGCTTTTCCAGGAAGAGTATCTGCCGCGGGTGAAAGGTTTCCCGAAGGTGCGCGAGTTGTTTCAGCGCATCAAAGCCGATGGCAAACAGATCATCCTCGCCTCCTCCGGTAAAGACAAAGAGCTGGAGACCTATAAAAAGGAACTGCAGATCGAGGACTTGGTCGATGACATGACGACCTCCGATGATGCCGAAAAATCGAAGCCGCACCCGGACATCTTCGATGCTGCCCTGCGACTGCTCGACGGCGTGCCCGCCAATGCAACGCTGGTCGTGGGCGACACGCCCTACGACGTGGACGCCGCCGCCAAAGCGGGGCTGCGCACGATCGGAGTTCTCTGCGGCGGCTTCAGCGCTGCGGATCTTCGCGAAGCGGGTGCCGTCATCATCTACCGCGATCCCGCCGATGTCCTGGAGCATTACGGAAATTCGCCGATCGCGCGCGACACCCGGGAGGGCTAATTCCTCTCACCGTCTCCGCCATGCTTCGCGTGCTGCACCCGATAAGCGCCGCCTATAGCAGCCACAACCATTAAGTATTTCCAAACGAATCCGCCAGGCCCGTCAGTAGGGCATGCAAACAATCACCTTAGGCAGCAACCTTCGACATGGTCAGCTGCCGAATTCCAAAACCCCGATGCGTCTGCGCGCCTTTCGCTTCATGAGCGAGCGTTATGCGCAACGCGAGCGGCCCAGTGTGGCGGCCGAGTTTATTCTTTTCGCAGTGATCGTACTCACGGCTACCTGGCCCATGTTCACCCTCGCTCACGCCCTCGGCCTGAGCCGGTAAAGCGAATTGACTTCTCGCCTGCCGCGGCACCCTGGCCGCGGCAGAGCGACCGCTCCTGTCAGGTCAGGAAAGCTCCGGCCGCTTCCTCGCGGAATGCTGCCGCCGCTTTACTCTCGAATCGCAAAGGATTGCGCAGCAAAGTCAGCTCGCGGGTCGGCGCGGGCCGGGCAAATGGCACCGCCACACATCCGCTCGTAAACTCCGTCCCCGCCATCATCCCGGGGATCACCGTCACGCCCAATCCCGCCGCGACCATGCTTGCAATCGTCACCAGCTGAGCCCCCTGCAGCACCACCTCCGGGTTCAGGTTATTCTCTGCCAGTAACTGGCGCACTTTTACCGAGAGCGAATGGATCGGGTGCAGGAGAAGGAATTTCTCGTCGGCCAGGTCGCTCCACTTGATCGTTTTCTTACGGGCTAGCCGGTGATTTTCCGGCACGAGCAAGAGCAACGGCTCCTCGCCCAGCGAATGGCGCTCCAGCGTCGGTGGTTCCTCGCCCGATGAGGCCAGCACCACATCCAGGGTTCCATTCTCCAGGCGCTGCGCCAGCTTATCGGTCGTATCCTCGAAGATCTCGAACGTCACCTTCGGGTAGCGCTGTTGAAACTGCCGGATCAGCCGGGGCAGCACATAGAGCGCGATCGATGGCACCGCGCCGACCGCGAGTCGCCCGGCCACCTCCTCTTCCAGCGCAGCCACGCAACGGCGGGCATCAGCGATTTCGGCCAGAATTTGCCGGGCGTAGCCGAGCAGACACCGTCCGGCCTCGGTCAGCACGACCGCGCGCGGAAGCCGGTCAAACAACTGCTGATCCAGCTCCGCCTCCAGCTTTTGGATTTGCTGACTCAGGGCCGGTTGCG
Source organism: Chthoniobacterales bacterium (assembly GCA_036490855.1). Lineage (GTDB taxonomy): Bacteria > Verrucomicrobiota > Verrucomicrobiia > Chthoniobacterales > UBA10450 > Palsa-1392. Next base: position 482 of record DASXDC010000134.1, on the reverse strand, counting down.
AGACATGCTCGCGTTCGGCTGCATGGGAGAAGTTCCCTTCCTCCGCGACCGCGACAAAGTAGCGAAGCTGATGAATCTCCACCTGGGAATCTCCGCTGCGAAAGGCGCTTTGTCGAAGGCCGCCCTCGGCCTGTCCCCACCGGCATTTCCTCAAAGCCCTCGCCGGCGATGGGCGGCTCCGATTTTTCCTCTACCGCTTCCTTTTCCCGGTGAAGCAGAGGACCTTCGGAACAGGATCAGGCGATTAGGAACTGAAACCAACCGTGGCGAGTGGCCAAAAACGCGATCTTCGGCGAGCCTCGAGCGCTGCTTCCCGATCAATCCGGCGCAGAACGCCAGTGGCCGATCCACAAACGGCTATTCGCCTGGGGAGCGCGTGCGCCTCGCACGCTGGTGATCGCGCCTCGCGTTCACGAACTTTCTCTCATGGTTCCTGGTGTAGAGGCGGCTCTGCGATCCGATTCCGCTGCGCTGCACAGGAC
>DASXDC010000133.1:0-14941 GCA_036490855.1 Chthoniobacterales bacterium | reverse complement strand
GGAGGCGTTGACGGAGGAGGGATCGTTCGTGCTTGTCGGCAATGGGCGCCTTTACGGCGGGCGTTTTCCGTTTTTCAAACATGCGGTGATCGATGACGGGTTGCTCGATGTGCTCGTCTTCAAACAGGTCGGTTACCTCGAGCTGATCAAGTATCTGCAAAATGTGATTTTCACCTCCGACATCACGACCAGGGAAGTGGAATATTTTCAGACGCGGCGCCTGCGAGTGAGTAGCGCAGAGGAGGTGCCGGCGGAGTTGGATGGCGAGCTGGTCGGCGGTTGTCCAGTTGAGTTTCTCATGAAACCGCGCGGGCTGAAGGTGCTCGCGCCGCTTTAGGAAAGCGGCAAATGGCAGGCAGAGTAAGGCCCGACAAGCTTCCATGTCACGCCGGCTCACCGGGATTCCCAATGACAACGCGACACGTTTACAGTATTTTTGCTCCATGCGCTTGTCCGGCCGGAAAGCTTCGTCGCATGCGCCCCGCTGGTCGACGCCACAACGCGTCGTTTTCTTTTCGCTCATCGGCATCAACGTCGTCGCGTTCCTCCTCCAGGAAGTGCTCCGACTCAGCCAACCGGGCCTCATCGCGCCGTATCTCGGCCTCAGTTACCACGGGATTGATCAGGCTTATGCCTGGCAATTTCTCAGCGCCATGTTTCTTCACGCCGGCATCCTTAGTTTCGCCGGGAGCATCGCCCTCCTTTACTTTATCGGACGTGATGTCGAGGCGATCCTGGGCCAACGGCATTTTCTTTATCTCTTCCTCAGCGGCATCGTTGGAGGCGAACTTGGCCATCTCTTCCTCATGCCGGCGACGACCGTCCTCCTGGCGGCCTCCGGTGGAGTCGCGGCGCTCGTGAGCGCCTACGGAACCATTCTCCCGGATTGGGAATTGACGGAGTCGTTGCGTTCCATCCTGCCGGTAAAACTGAAGGCGAAATATTTCGCGCAGTTCTTTTTCGGCGCTGGAGTTTTCTTGATCATCTTCGACCGCCACGGCGTGGTCGGACATAGCGCGTGGGTCGGTGGCTGCGCGGTCGGCTGGTTCTATGCCCATCTCCTTGGCTTCGGGCGACCTTCGCTCATCCAGCGCGCTTTGCATCAGCGGCAGATCGAAGGAGAGCGCCGCCGACAGATGCCGCTCGACGAATTCATCGCCGAAAAGATCGACCCGCTCCTCGAGAAAATCTCCCGCTCCGGTCTCGGCAGCCTGACCCGGAGTGAGCGGCGTACGCTCGCGCAGGTGCGCGAAAAGATGGCCGAACCACCGCAATAGCGTGGCGGTAGCGGATTCGTTAGGCGACGTCTCTCGCAGCATCCGGCCGGCGCAGGTCGAGCGCGTCCTGGCCGCCCTCGCGGCCAACTGGGCGCCGGAAGGATCACCGCTCGATCAGGTCATCTCCGGCTTTCCGTTAGGCAGGGAGGCGCTTTTTCATCTCCTCTCTGTCTCGAGCATCTGCGGTGCGCGACTTGTCCAGCACCCGGCGATGCTCTTCTGGCTGGCCAATCCCGAGAACTCCGCCGATCGGCGCGGCTTCGGCCGGATGCTGACCGATCTGCACAATCTCGCGGGTAGGAAATCCATCGCTGCGGAAAATTTCCGTCTCCTCCGCTTCTGGAAGAATCGCGAGATGGTGCGGATCGCCCTTCGCGAAGTGGCTGGCGTTGCGCCGTTCGAGGAGACGATCGTCGAGCTTTCACAGCTGGCCGATATTTGCCTAACGAAAGTCTACGAACATTGGCATAACGACCTCCGGCAGCGTTGGGGTGCACCGGAAAGTCCGTTCGCGATCATCGGCGTGGGCAAGCTCGGCGGGCGCGAGCTGAATCACAGCTCCGACGTCGATCTCATCTTCGTCTACGGGGACGAGGGACAGCTCGCAGCCAAATTTAGTTATCACGAATGGTTCACCCGGCTGGGAAACAAAATCATTGAGACTTTTGCCGCCTCCGACCCGGCGGGTTCGCTCTTTCGTGTCGACCTCCGGCTGCGTCCGGAGGGAAGCGCCGGTCCGCTCGTTAGGTCACTCGAGAGCATGGAAAATTACTATGCTGGCTTTGGCGAAATGTGGGAGCGCCTGGCGTTGATCAAGGCGCGCTGGATCTGCGGCGACCGCGAGCTGGCTTATGATTTTCTGCGTCAGTTGCAGCCCTTCGTCTTTCCGAAAAGTCCGACTCCCGATCTGCTCGACGAGGTGGCGGCAATCAAACGCAGGATTGAGCGCGACATCGTCGGCTTCGAGGATCGGGAGCGGAATGTGAAGCTCGGCGTCGGCGGCATCCGCGAGATCGAATTCGTCGTCCAGGCCTTGCAGCTCCTGCATGCGGCGCGGCATCCGTTTTTGCAGGAGGCAAGCACGTTGAAAGCACTCCGCGGCCTGGCGGAGCTGGAGTTCTTGCCTAACGAGGACGCGGCGTCGCTCGAATCAGCCTATCGTTTTCTCCGCCGGCTGGAGCATCGGCTGCAGATCGAAGCCGAGCAGCAGACGCACACCCTGCCGGAAGACGGCGAAGGGCTCGAGAAGCTCGCGCGCAGCCTTGGCTTCGGTGACGGCCCCGCGCTGCTCGGCGCCTTGCGCGAACGAATGGAAGGCGCCCGCGTGATTTTTCAGCGCGTTGTGCAGGAGACCGCGTCCGGCTCCGCCGCACCCAGTTACGAAAATTTTCGCGACCAGGCCCAGGCAGCAAAAGCAGTCACGCAGTTGGGCGAAAGTGCCGCCGGGTTCCACGTCGCGCCGCGGACCCGGCAAATTTTTCGCAAACTGCGTCCGCTTTTGCTCGACTGGCTGAATCGCGCGGTCGACCCGGACGCGACCCTGATCCAATTCGTGCGCTTCGTCGAAGGCTATGGCTTCCGCAGTCTGCTCTTCGAACTGCTGGCGGCCAATCCGCGCCTGCTCGAGCTGCTCGTAAAGACTTTCGACGCGAGCGAGGCCGCCGCCGGCTGGCTCATTCGGCGTCCGCAATGGCTCGAGGAATTGACGCGGAGCGGGATGCTCGATCGAACCTTCCGCATCGCGGAACATCTCGAGAGATTGGAGTCGTTAGGCGCGACGGCGGCGAATCTGGATGAAGTTCGAATTTACCGGCATCGCGAATTGCTCCGGATTCTTTTGCGCGATGTCTTGCATCTGCGCCCGCTGCCGGAACTGCTCGCGGAGCAGACCGATTTGGCTGAGGCCTGCCTGCTTTTTGTCGACCGGCTGCTCAATCCGGACCAATCGCTCACGCTCGTCGCGCTGGGAAAATTCGGCGGGCGCGAAGTCGGCTACGGTGCCGATCTCGACCTCCTCTTCATCGGCGACGATGCGCGCGCTGCGCAAAACCTAATCGCGAAAATGGGCCACAACAGCGCTGAGGGGCGGGTGGCGCTGCTCGATCCGCGCCTGCGGCCGGAGGGCGAGAAAGGTCCGCTCGTTTGTTCGCTGGATGGTTTTCGCCGCTATGGTGAGAACCGGGCGCAATTTTGGGAAGTGCAGATGCTGACGCGGGCGCGGGCGATCAGTGGTCGGCGGCGTTTCGATTTCGAAGCGCTCGCCGGGGAATTATGGCGGGCGGCGGGTGAGCGGGACGATCTCGTTAGGCAGATCGAGAACATGCTGGTGCGGATCGCGAACGAGCGCGGAAGCGGCAATGACTTTTTTGATTTCAAAACTGGAATCGGCGGAATGATCGAAGCGGAATTCCTGGTCCAGGGTTTGCAGATGCGGCAGCGGATCTGGGAACCGAATTTTCTCCGCGCCGTCGAGAAACTGGCGGAGCAGAAAGCGATCGAGAAGAGCGACGCGCAAAGCCTGGGCGCGGCGTATAATTTTCTGCGCCGCTGCGAATCGGTCCTGCGCCGCTGGCAATTGCGAGGCGTTTCCAGCCTGCCGGTGACGCGGGCGGAGGAAGTGGGTTTCGTGCGCCGAATGAGATTCGCCACGATCGACGATTTTCGCGGACCTTATGGGCGGGCGCGGGAAACGATTCGGTCGCTTCGGACGCGTTATCTGGTCGAGTGAATTGTTAGGGCGAAGTGTGCCCGAGCAACTTCGCGAGGACGTAAAGGAGCCAGAAGCTAACCGCCAGACTAACGAGCAGGATCAGGCCGAGCAAAGTGAGAACGAGCGCGACGAAGAGCCAGTCGCTTTTGCTCGAACGGCGCAACCCCGCCGTATGCCGGCGCAGGAGTTCGTAGTTGCGGACGTTTGATTTGAACCAAAACGAAAAGGCATCGCCCAGGACCGGAACGATGCCGACACCTTCATTGATCAGGATATTGAGCGCCATGCGGGCGAGAAGAATTTTCGGAAATCCGCGGCGCGCGGCGGCGATCAAAGCGAGCGCGGAGATAATGGCGGAGCCGGTGTCGCCGAGGCCGGGGAGGAGACCAAGTAACGGATCGAGGCCGAAACGAAACTGCGTCCCGGGGACGCGGAGCATGTTGTCCATGATGAGGGCAAGCCAGCGAAAGAGCGGCTCAAGCTCGGAGCGCTTTTCTTTTTCCTCTGGCGGGAGGACTTCCCATTCGACCTCCTGGGCTTCGGTCGACCTCATCGTCAAAGGCGTTGGTTGCGCGGGCGGACCGCGAGCGGGCTAGCCCGGGATTTCCTTCAGCATCTGCGCATTGGTCGGGAATTTTTTCACGAACATGAGCAGACGCTCGATCGCCTCGACCGGTTTGTGACCGGCGAGGCCTCGACGAATGAGATTGATCTTCTCGAGTTCCCACGGCTGAAGGAGCAATTCCTCGCGCCGGGTGCCGGAGAGGAAAATATCGACCGCCGGATAAGTGCGCTGATCGCTGATCTTACGATCGAGCACGAGCTCCATGTTGCCGGTGCCCTTGAACTCCTGGAAAATCAATTCGTCCATCCGGCTGCCAGTTTCGATGAGCGCGGTCGCGACGATTGTTAGGCTGCCGGCTTCCTCGGTGTTGCGCGCGGCCGCGAAAAGTTTTCTTGGGATTTCCATCGCGCGCGCGTCGATACCGCCGCTCATGGTGCGGCCGCCGCCGCCCGTTGCGTTGTTAAAGGCGCGTGCGGTGCGGGTGATCGAATCGAGGAGGATGAAGACATCCTTGCCCGCTTCGACGAGCCGCTTGGCGCGCTCGATCGCGAGCTGGGCGATACGGGTATGGCTCTTGATGTCACTGTCATTCGAGCTCGCCATGATCTCCGCCTGTGGGCAGGAGCGGCGAAAGTCGGTCACTTCTTCCGGGCGTTCATCAACCAGCAGGATGATTAATTTCATCTCCGGATGGTTCTTCACCACCGCGTCGGCGATGTGCTGAAGGAGGGTCGTCTTGCCAGTGCGCGGCGGAGCGACGATCAGGCCGCGCTGTCCCATGCCGAGCGGTGTCATGAGATCCATCACCCGTGTCGTGTAGCGATCAGGCACCGTCTCGAGCTTGATCCGCCTGTTCGGGTTGATCGTGGTCAGTTCTTCGAAGGGTCGAAGGTCCTGATATTTCGTCGGCTCGTCGTCGTTGATCTTAAGGAGGCGGGTGAGCTGCGGGCCGCGATTGCCGCGGCGGGTCTCACCATAAATCCACATTCCATCGCGGAGCTGAAAACGCCTCACGACTTCGGGGGTGACGAAAATATCCTGCGGCGTCTGAACGAAGTTGCGTTTCGCGTCGCGCAGGAAACCGAAACCTTTGCCGGAAATCTCGATGACGCCTTCGCCGTACTCCGGTTCGCGGGGCGGCTCGGCGCCATTTTGCTGTCCGCTCTCAGAGCGTTCGCCGCGATTCTCGGTGTTCCTTTCCCTCTCCTGCGTGGCCTCGACAAATTGCGCGGCCTCTTCCATCCGGCGCTGACCTTCGCGCGAAGAATCGTCCTCCAAGATTTCCGGACCATCTGTCCGGCCAGGCTTGTCGTCGCCTGACTGATTGTAGTTGCCGGAGTTATTGCGGCGCCCGGAACGGCGGCGAGACGGCCGACGCCTGCGATAGGAGGCGGTCGTGGCCTGGGTTGGTTGATTCTGACTTTCTTCGCTCATAATTGAAACCGGCTGATGCGGCGACGGCACGACGATCGGTGCCGGCTCGCGATTCTCAGGCTGGCATCCGCGCCAGCAACTCTTCGGAAATATCTAGATTGGAATAGACGTTTTGAACGTCGTCGTCGTCTTCGAGGCTTTCGCAGAGGCGCAGGACCTGAAGCGCAGCCGCCTCGTCGGTGACGGGGACAGTCGTGTCGGGAATGAAAGTAAACTTTTGCCCATCGATGGTGACACTCGCCTGTGTGAGCGCCTCAGCTACGGCATAGAGCTGATCGTGGGAAGTGAGAATAACATACTCTCCCTCTTCCGTTGTCAACTCCTCGGCCCCGGCTTCCAGCGCCAGTTCGAAGAGGCGTTCCTCCTCAATCGAATCTCGCGGCAGAGTGATCTGTCCTTTTTTATGGAACATGTAGGAAACGCTCCCGCTGCTCGCGAGGTTGCCTTGATTTTTGGAAAAAATGCGGCGGATTTCCGCGGCCGTGCGGTTCTTGTTGTCCGTCGCCGCTTCCACGATGATCGCGACCCCGCCGGGACCGTAGCCTTCATAAACGATCTCCTCGATGTGCTGCGCGTCTACTCCCTCGCCCGTGCCGCGCTTGATCGCGCGCTCGATATTGTCGTTAGGCATGCTCTGCGCCCGCGCCATTTCGATCACGCTCCGCAGCCGTGGATTTCCTTCCGGATCTCCGCCGCCGACGCGTGCGGCGACGCTGATCTCCTTGGAAAATTTCGAGAAGATGGTGCCGCGCTTGACGTCGAGCGCGCCTTTGATGCGCTTGACCTTGGACCATTTGCTATGTCCCGCCATGGAAAGGGTAAATGAATCGCCCGAAAGACCTGAGTTGCGCCGGGGGGACGCGGACCGCTGGGACACCCCGAAAGAGAGGGCTGACGAGGAGGCAACCGACGGCCATTAGATCGTAACGCCCTCTGCTTGTCAAACGTGGCGGGAACTCTCTCGCTGCGGAGATGCGGTGCATCTAAGCCAAGCCGGCCGTCGTCTTAATTCTTGTAAAATGGAGATTGAAACGAAGCGGCACCGCCTGGTTCGCCATCTCTCGCCGGCGGAGGGAGGCGAAACCTTCGATGTCCCGCGCTTGCGCACATCCGGATCCTCAGTCTGGTGCGTTTGCGTGGCCGTGCACCCTTCCAGTTTTCCGCTCCCCTCGCCGGCTACTTCTTCGGCCGATCAGGAACTGGTGCAGCAGATGAACGCGGGCAATGAGGAGGCTTTCGCCAAGTTCTACGATCGCTTTGCGCCCGGCCTTTTCTCAATGATTTACGCGATCTTGCACGACCAGAAAGAATCCGAAGACGTCCTCCAGGAATCTTTCGTCCAAATGTGGAAACGCGTCGGCAGCTACGATGCGCGACAAAGCGGGTTATTTACCTGGGCGGTCATGATCTCGCGTCACAAAGCAATCGATCGGCTGCGCGCGCGGGATCGCCGCGCGCGCCTGACCCACGCGATCGCGACGGGCGCTGCAGATCTGCCATCGCGGCCTCCGACAGAGCGCGCCGATAACGCGCTCGCGCGACATGATGAGCGTGAGAGGGTGCTCGACGCACTCGCGCAGATCGGCGAGGCACAACGAGAAGCGATTGAGCTCGCGTTTTTCGCCGGGCTTACCCAGACGCAGATCGCGGAGAAACTAGGGGCTCCTCTCGGGACGGTAAAAGCGCGCATCCGTCGCGGGCTGATCGCGCTGCGCGAGGTGCTGGGAAGGATTGCCTCGTGAACGAAACACTCGAAGAGCAGGCATCGCTTTACGTTTTCGGGCTGCTCGAGCGCGAGGAAGCGAACGCTTTCCAGAAGCGCCTCGAGACGGATGAGGAATTGCGCGCGCTCGTCGACCGGCTGGATGAAACTGCGGCTGCTCTCGCACACGAAGCTTCGCCACGTTCTTTGCCGCCGGAATTAAAGGAGCGTGTGCTGCAACGAGTCCGAAACCACAAGACAGTGCCGCTTCCGCTTCGTTCGCGCTGGTTACCGTGGGCAATCGCGGCCGGTCTTGCTCTCACCTGCTGTTATCTCATCGCGGAACGCAGCGGGCTGCGGCATCGCGTGACGCGGCTCGAAGAACGCGATCTTCTCGCGCAGGTCCAAATCGCTTCGCTCAGCTCAAAGTTGCAGGCGGCACCAAACGCGAATGCCGTCGTCGTTTGGGACGAGAAAAAGCAGCGCGGCATTTTGAAGGTCACCGAACTGCCACGCAACGCCGCCGACCACGACTACCAGCTTTGGCTCGTCGATCCGCGCTATAAGAATCCGATCGACGGCGGCGTCTTTCATGTCTCGAATACCAAGCCTTTGCGCATCCCTTTCCAGCCGGCCGAAACAGTTCGCGGCGCAAAGCGTTTTGCGATCAGCCTGGAACGAAAAGGCGGCGTCGCAAAGGCGGAAGGCCCGATCGTGCTGCTGGGGAAATGAAGCGCGCGTTTTTGCTTTTCGTTAGTCTGGGCGCCGGCCTCGCGATCGCAGGTGCACATTCCGCGCTCCAGCGGACTGATCCGCCGGATGGCGCCATCCTGCGGCAGACGCCACACGAAATCCGGTTCTGGTTCAGCGAGCCGATCAAGGTTGGCCTTAGCACCTTCGAAGTGCGCGACGGCAGCGGACGACAGATCGATCGCCGCGACCTGCATGCCGATAAGACCGAGCCAACGTTGCTCCATCTCTCGCTCGGCGACGGGCTCGGCCCCGGCACCTATAAAGTGAACTGGACGGCGGTCGCGCAGGACATGCACCCGAGCCGGGGGAGCTTGCGCTTCCAGGTCTCGCCTAACGAAAAGCGCTAGCCAAAGTCGAGATCGATCTCCGCCTTTCGCGGCGGTTTCAGACTCACCGGGCGGGTCACGGCCTGCACGCTGCCGTGAAAAAACCAATCCGTTGGGGTAGACGGGCAGCCCGGGGTTGGGCAATGGATTTTCTGCTCTCCATCAGGCGAATCCGTTACCGCCACATCGCGGCCGGTGAAGAGCCGGTGACAAAGCAAGCAAAGCCGCTCGTCGTCGACTGACCGCCAATGCCGCTGCCCATCGCTGCGTTGAAGCAGGAGTAGAAGATCGGAGACCGGCAGATCGCTCATGGTAAATATCGGAACCTGATGAGACTGCTTTGTCCGGCGGACGGCAATCGGAGGAAGAACGAGTGACGAACTAGGGCAAATACTTAGAGGTTCGAACCTTCAGTTCCGGTGAGGCTGGATGTAGTCGTCAGTCGGGCGTTTACGTTTCCGTCCCTGCTCCGCCTGCGTTCCGAGTTCCGAACGTAGAGCAGCGATTTGCGATTGAAACTCCTGCTGGGTCGCGGAGAGCTGCGCTTCGAGTGATTCGACTTTGCGATGCTCCTTCAGAAACTCATTCAGCAACATCGCATTTACCGCTTCATATCGAACAGTGTAAGGCCGTCCCTGTTCGTCTCGCGCCACCAGATCGGAATCCACCTTTGCCACTTCCTCCGCGACGAGGCCAAACTGAGGCAGGCTCTGTGGATCAAGCGTTTTGTTATATTGGAAGGTCACCGGCCGCAGGGAGAAGAGCACCTCGCTCGTTTTCTCCATCGGTTTGATCGCTTCCTTGAAGCGCGCCGAGGAAGTGACCGTGCCGAGATGACCTTTGCTATCCACGACCACGGCCGCGCCACTTGACAAGGTCGTGCCGAAGATGCCGGCAATGTAAGTGTCGTTATGCGTGCCGAGGGTGCCGATGCGGATTTTGCCCGACTCCCGGGGGCGGCCGATATTTCCGATCTCAATGTTGTTGTCGCCGATCGTTAGGTTAGATCCCGCGAGATATCCAAGCGCGATATTGCTGCTTCCGCTCGTGTTGTTGAGCAGGGCGCTCGTGCCTGTCGCGGTGTTGTTCGCGCCGGTGTCGTTGGTCATGAGAGCGGCCAGTCCGGTTGCGGTGTTGTTGGAAGCGGTCGTATTGCCCGCGAGAGCGTTAACGCCGTAAGCGCTGTTGCCGCTCCCGCTCGTGTTGACGAGGAGCGCCACGTCGCCGGTGGCGGTGTTGACCGAGCCGACGGTGTTAGCCGCCATCGCATCCTTGCCCAGCGCAGTATTTGCAATGCCAATCGTATTTGCGGAGAGCGCGTTGTAGCCAGTGGCAGTGTTGGCGCCACCGCTGAAATTCGATGAGAGCGCTTTTGCGCCAGTGGCGGTGTTGTAGTCGCCGTTCGTGTTGTTTTGCAGCGCGATGTTTCCAAGCGCGGTGTTGAAGGCGCCAGTGCCGAGATTGAGCAACGCATCAGTGCCTTCGGCTGTGTTTCCGTTGTCATAGCCGCCGTCGGGCGGCGGACTAACGGCGTTGGCGGCGGGCAGCGCGATCAAGTTGAAGGCGGCCAGAACTGAAAGCGCACTGGCGAATCGAGATGCGGTCATAGATAGGGATTCTTGTTGGCGGTTCGGTCGATTGTCCCACTTTGCTTTCACCGCGCCTACAAGAATTCCGGCGCCGCCGTCAGTGCATTAGTCGGCAGCGAGGAAGAAAAAAACAATTACCGGCTTTGCGAGGGCACAATTCAGAGTGCGCTGAGGAACGCAAATTTGCGCTTCTCAATAATTCGCCTAACGACACCGTCGCCGTAGTCCGGCTGCGTCGCCTTCCAGATCGCTCCCGCGATCCCCTTCCGAGTGCAGTCCGAGTCGCGGTTTTCTTTCAGGCAGAAATATCAGGAGGAAAATCCAATGGCAGACAGCAGATGGAAAGCACACACCAAACACGCGGGAAGTCGACGCCGCCGACGCGACAATTTGCCCGAGAGCGCCCATGCTCTTCCCGAGTAGAGGAAGGAAGCAATAACGCGCTTTGTAACGCGTCGTGGAAGATGGCGGAATGCGTTCAGCGATAATACGCACATTCTCGACCGATCCCGTCGAAGCCCGCTACTCGGTCTGGACTTTGGCGCCCGCGGAAGACCGGACACTTATGCCATTGCTGTTGATCTCGCTGCCACCGATGTTGCCGGAGGTGCTAAATGTAGGGCTCTCGGTCGACCCGCCCGGATAGGTCTTAATTGCGTTCCTCAATCCGCCGCGCCTGTCCAGGTGAAGGTGTGAGTAGTGACAGCGTCCTTCAGACAGGAATAACGGCGAAGTCGCGAAGGCGTAGCTCACTTTTTTCACGAAGGGTGTCGAAACCTCGCAGCCTTGTGCTGCTATCTCAGATTAAAACGTGCATCTTGTCGAGGTGCGATTCGTTCGCCGCCGTTCGCGCCTGTCGCCCGAGCAAGCGCGACATATAACGATACCCGTCTTAGTTTCCCCATCCTAGTTAATGCTCAGATCGGAGAGGAAGAAGCCTCCCTAAAGCGCGAGGGTAACGGCCCAAGCGGAAAAAATGTAAAGAAAGTGCGAGATCTAACAGTTGGCTCATCAGTTGACCACTTGCCCAGGCGGCAACTGATTCGAGGTCGATTGCGTTTGGAGCGGAGAGTATTTGTCTTGACTAATCCTCCCCTGCTCAATCCAATCTTCTCGATCAAGGGAAGCGATCTTCCCGAGTGAAGCTCTTCTCCCGACAATAGAAGCATAGCCTAACGAATAAGGTTGCAGAAAGGCGGAATATGAAATTCAAACGATTAATCCCAGTCCCGACGCAGGTAGTGCTGTCTCTCGCGCTTGCGATTTGGTTCCTCGGCTGCGTGCCTGGGGCGTCGGCCCGCAAGCGGAATCTTGTCTACATCAACGGTAACATCACGGCCACAGGTCAGAACGCCGTCATCGCGCTTATAAATGACGGAGCCGGAAACATGAGCCCGGTCGCCGGAGGGCCATTTGCGACCGGTGGCACCGGAGTCGCGGGCGCGGGCGATCTCCTCGACGACGCGCAGTGGGATGCCGACGGAGAGATTATTCTCAACCCAGCCGGCACTTTGCTTTTTGCCGTCAACGGACACTCCAACGACTTCTCGGTCTTCAGCGTAAATGCGGATGGAAGCCTGACGCTTGTGCCCGGCTCCCCCTTTCCTTCCGGCGGTCCGCAACCAGCCAGCCTCGGATATAAGGACAACGCTCTCCGCGATGGGAACTCGCTCCTCTTCGTCGCGAACAAGGATTCCGATCCTTTTCAGAGCCCCAGCATCCCCAACTATACCAGCTTCCGCGTGAGCCCCGACGGCGTGCCGGCCATGAACGTCGGATCAACTTTTAGCGTTCCGGCGGATAGCTCACCGTCGCAGATCATCATGCCGTCAAATGCGCGCACGAACTTCTTCGCGATTCAATTCAAAGGACGAAACCTTTCCGCCTATTCGTTCACGAAAGCTGGAATCATAACCGCGGTCAGCTCGCTCGATACCATCGCGACCAACGTCGGCGGCGTCCTGCATCCGACGGCGCGCACCCTCTACATCACCCAGCCGGGCGTGGACAAATTGACCGTGACGAACTACGACGCCACTTACCAGCTCTCGTTAGGCGCTTCGCAAAAGAGTGGCGACGCTCCGTGCTGGGCGACGACGAATAAGGCAGGCACCCGTCTTTATACTGGCGAGACGATCTCGGGCTCGGTCACGGTTTACGACATCACCAATCCTGACAGTCCGCTGAAATTGCAGCATCTGGTTCTCTCCGGAGACCTGCCCTACGCTACTCATACGAGCCTCGATCCGACGGAAAGTTTTCTTTACGTGCTGGATCGCGAAGGCGTGTTGCACGCCCTCGACGTGGCGCTGGATGGAACCGTCAGCGAACCGCGCGCGGCTTACAATCTCGGCTTGCCCCCAGGCACCGTGGCTCTTGGGATTGCCGTGCTGCGAAAATAACTTGCCGCCACTCGCGCGGAGCACACTTCCGGTGGAGAGTTCAGCCATGCATCACAATCATCCTTGCCTTCAACGCCGATTCTTTCTCGTCCTGCTTGCGACTGCCGCACTCGCCAGCGGAGCGATCTTTCCCGGAACCGCTTTCGCCGCCGGGAAGAAAATGGCCGAGATGGCTCCAAAAAGTGCGGACACCGGTCATCTCGTTATCTTGCGATCGGCCAATCTCGGACAAACCATTATTGACCTTTCAATCGATGGCAAACACATGGCGAATATCAATTTCAACGGCCACTACGAAACGGATTTGAGCGCCGGCCAGCATGTCCTCCGCACGTTGCCGGTTCCAAACCGCGAGCAGGCTCGGCCTTCCGAGAAGCGGCTGACGGTGGTCCAAGGCAGGACTTACAAATTAACCGCGTTTCGTTCCGACGTCGCGATCGTCCTCAGGTGATCGTTAGGCGATAGATCAGGCCAAGGGCGCCGGCGCCGAGAACGACGGGAATGATTTCCCAGCGCCAGCGCACCATTCCAACAAAGGCGACGACCGCGACGGAGACGGCAAACCAGTCGGCCTGACCGCCGTTTGGAAAGAGCGCGTGCAGCCCGAACCAGACCGCGAGGTTCAGGACTACGCCGACGACTGCGGCCGTGATCGCCGAGAGGGCGGCGGTGAGTTGAGGATTGCCGCGCAGTCGCTCGATGTAGGGCGCGCCGAGAAAAATCCAAAGGAAGCAGGGAACAAAAGTCGCCCAGGTGGTGAGAAGCGCGCCCGCAGTGGCGGCGACGAGTGGCGACAGGTGCCCTGGATGATTCCAGCCGCCCATGAAACCGACGAACTGCACCACCATGATGAGCGGGCCCGGCGTCGTTTCCGCGAGGCCCAGGCCGTCCATCATCTGGCCTGGCCCAAGCCACCCGTAATGAGACAGCGCCTGCTGCGCGACATAGGGGAGCACGGCATAGGCGCCGCCGAAGGTGACGACCGCCGCCTTGCTGAAAAAAATTCCCTCCCGAAAAAGCGTGTCGTTCTTGCCTAACGAAAAGCCGATGAGCAGGAGCGGAGCGAACCAGAGCGCAAGAGAGACGAGCAGGATGCGAAGCGAGCGTGTCCACGAAGGCCGCGTGTGTTGGGGAGAGGCTGCTTCATCGCTCAGCACTGACCTGGCGGCCGGCCTCCCACTGTCGCGCAGGAGATGGAATTTCGATTTCCAAAATCTCCCGCCGATCAGCCCGATCCCGCCGGCCGCGAGAATAATAAATGGAAAGGGCGCGCCCAAAAAAAAGATCGCGACAAAAGCAAGCGCTGCGATTGCCCACATCACCTCGTTCTTGAGCGCCTTGCGCCCGATGCGGATCACAGCCGCCGCCACGATCGCGATCACAGCGGGCTTTAACCCGTAAAAAATCGCCGCTATCCATCCCAGTTTTCCATAGGCGACATAGACAAAACTGAGCGTCCAGAGCAAGACGATCGACGGCAGAACGAAGAGCGCGCCCGCCACGATGCCGCCCGCGGTGCGATGCAGCAGCCAGCCGATATAAATCGCGAGCTGCGTCGCCTCGGGTCCCGGCAGCAGCATGCAGAAATTGAGCGCGTGCAGGAAACGCTCCTGCCCGATCCAGCGTTTCTTTTCCACCAGCTCCGTCTGCATGATCGCGATTTGTCCCGCCGGCCCCCCGAAGCTGATGAAGCCAAGCTTGAGCCAAAAGCGGAAGGCCGCCGCGAAGCTGGGATGCGCCACGGCCAACGGTGCGGCTTGGTTGGATTCGTTAGGTAAAGCCATCGAGCCTGCCGGCTTCGCGATAGTTGCATCTCGCGCGCCGACGCGGGAGAAGAATCTATGCCGGCGGATTCCAGCGAAGTAAAAAGCGTCGTCGTCGTGGGCGCCGGCCCCGCTGGCCTGCGCGCGGCCGAAGTCGCGGCCGCCGGCGTAGCGCGCGGAAGCGTCGTGATCTGCGAAGCGCAACCTTCCGCGGGAAGGAAATTTCTTGTCGCCGGCCGCGGCGGATTGAATCTCACCCACGCGGAACCGGCCGAAAATTTTCCCGCCCGTTATCGCGCGGAACCGGAGCGCTGGCGCGATCTGCTGCGCGAATTTGGTCCCGACGATCTGCGTGATTGGGCGGCGAACCTCGAAGTGCAAACCTATGTCGGGACAAGCCATCGGGTTTTCCCTCGCGGC
>DASXDC010000132.1:0-1878 GCA_036490855.1 Chthoniobacterales bacterium | reverse complement strand
AAAAACCGACTCGTTCGTCGGCGTGGGGCGGAGGAGCTTGATCGCGTAATCAGCCGTAACCGTACAGGGGACGCGATCTTCACCGGATTGCTTCATGAGGTGATAGGCAGCGGTCCAGTTGCAGTGGCAATCAAGCAGGGTGCCGATAATGCCGCCGTTTAGCACGCCCGGAAATGCTTCGTATTTTTGCTCCGGCTTCCACTCCGCGACGACTTCGCCGTCACTTTCTGGAAAGCTGCGAATCCGCAGACCTTCCCGGTTCGCCGGTCCGCAGCCCCAACAGGCATTGCTAGGCGCATAGCGCTCCTGCAATGACGGTCCGGAAGCGGCGCTCATTGTTTCTGCGCGCCGTTCGAGCCCGCAGGTTTGTACGGTCGCGCCGCGGGTCCGGTGTAAAGCGAGCGAGGTCGAATGAGCCGATTGTGATCATGCTGTTCGACAACGTGTGCGCACCAGCCGGCGACGCGGGAGGCGGCGAAGATTGGTGTGTTCAGGGCCGGATCGAATTCAAACATCGTGAAAACCGGCGCGGCATAGAGATCGACGTTCGCGCAGAGATGTTTCTCGCGATCCATCGTCGCCTCCAGCTTTTCGCAAATCGGCACCCACTCTTCCTTTCCGACCCGCTTCCCGAGGTCGCGCCCAATCTCGCGCATGATCGGCACCCGCGAATCGCCCGCTTTGTAAACCCGGTGGCCGAAGCCCATGATCTTCGCCTTTTTCGCGAGCGCATCCATCATCCAGGCTTCGGCGCGATCGGGCGTCTTGATTTCGTCGAGCATCTTCATCGACTCCTCATTCGCGCCGCCGTGGAGCGGACCTTTGAGGGTGCCGCACGCGCTCGTGACCGCGGCGTACATGTCGGCCAAAGTCGACGCCGTGACGCGGGCCGCGAAGGTCGAGGCATTAAATTCATGATCGGCGTAAAGGATGAAGATCGTGTCCATCATCCGGATCTTCCACGCCGGTGGCACTTCGCCATCGAGCTTGTAAAAAAGATTCCCCGCCAGGGTCAGGTCCGGCCGTTCCGGCAGCAGATCGTTCCCGTGCTGAATTCGATAACCGTCGGCGATGAGCGTCGAAACTTTCGCGATCAGGCGAATCGCCTTCCGAATGTTGGCTTCGTGCGAGTTGTCGTTCAGCTCCGGATCGAAGGGCGCGAGCATCGAAACGCCGGTCCGGAGCATATCCATCGGATGCGTCTTCTTCGGGAGGAGCCGCAGCATCTCGAGGACTTCCTTCGGCAGCGGGCGCTCCCGGGCGAGTGCCTGGGAAAATTCTTCGCGCTGCTGCGTCGTCGGCAGCTCGCCCTTCAGGAGCAGATAGGCGACTTCCTCGAAGTTCGCCTTCTCCGCCATCTCGTGAATGTCGTAGCCGCGATACATCAGGCCGGCGTTCGGATCGACCCAGCAAATCTCGGTTTCGCCCGCGATCACGCCGGCGAGGCCGGGGCTGTAGGCTGGTTTGTCGGCGGCAGTTTTGTTTTCGGTGCTCATAATTTGCTTGTCGTTAGACGGAACGGTAGCCGTCCCACATTTCCGCGGCCGGATCGTAGGCCAGCGTCTGGTAAAGTTCTTTGCGCGTCTGCATTTTGTCGAGCCAGTCGTTTTGGGTACCGGCTTTTTTAAGTGCGCGAAAAAATTCGCCGGTCGCTTTCATCGAAATCCGAAAAGCGCTCTGCGGGAAGATCACCATCCCGTAACCAAGCTCGCCCAGTTCCTCCACGCTGAGGAGCGGACTCTTGCCGAACTCGGTCATGTTCGCGAGCAGCGGCACTTTCACTTCCTTCGCGAAATCGCGGAACTCTTCCCTGGTCTGCAGCGCCTCAGGAAAAATCGCGTCCGCCCCCGCGGCGACGTAGGCGTTCGCGCGCTGCAC
>DASXDC010000131.1:0-4376 GCA_036490855.1 Chthoniobacterales bacterium | reverse complement strand
AGGAGAGCGTCGTGCGCGAGCGCTTCGACTATGCCACAGCGCCGGGTGTGCATGTGGCGTTCGTCGAGGTTTTCCGGCTCGCTGCCGTCTGGCGCTTTCCGGATGCGAAACGCTACGGCGGCTGTCGCAGTTGGGTAGAATTGCCGGAGCCGCCGGAGAATGTGCGGCTGGAACGCGTGGAGCCCTGAAGAAGCTTGCTTGACGCCGGCAGGGTTAGATCGCGCTCGCCAGCATCTCAACTTCCGCTCCCGGCTCCTCGGGATTGCGATTGAATTGCAGATCGTAGAGCCGACGATAGTAGCCGGAGCTTTCCAGCAATTGGGCGTGAGTGCCGACTTCCTTGATGCGGCCTTTTTCCATGACGACGATTTGGTCGGCGGAGAGGATCGTCGAGAGCCGATGAGCGATCGCGATGACGGTGCGGCCTTTGGCCAAACGCTCGAGCGCGATCTGGATTTGCTGTTCCGACTCCGAATCGAGCGCAGAGGTCGCTTCATCGAGGAGGAGGATCGGCGCATTCTTGAGCAGCGCCCGGGCGATTGCGACACGCTGTTGCTGACCGCCTGAGAGGAGGCAACCTTTGTCGCCGATGATCGTCTCGTATCCCTGCGGCTGCGCCGTGATGAAATCGTGGGCAAAAGCCGCCTCGGCCGCGGCGTAGATCTCCGCTTCGGTGGCGTCGAGTCGCCCGAACTGAATGTTTTTCAGAATCGTATCGTGGAAAAGGAAGGTGTCCTGCGAGACGAGGCCGATCTGCCCGCGAAGCGATTTCTGGGTTACCCGCCGCAGGTCGCGTCCATCGATCCGGATACAGCCGCTGGTCGGATCGTAAAAGCGCATGATGAGAGAAAGAATCGTGCTCTTGCCCGCACCGCTCGCCCCGACCAAGGCGTAGCTCTTGCCGGGCTCGATCTTAAGGCTGAAATCTTTCAACGCATCGTCGATACCGCCGGCGTAACGGAAGGTGACGTGATCCAACTCCAATCCGCCGCGCGACGAAGTCAGCGCAATCGCATTGGGTTCATCCAGGACGGTTGATTCGGAATCGAGGATGCGAAAGATCTCCACCGTCGCCTGGATCGAGCGCTGCATCATGATGTGGATGCGGCTGAGCGTTTTGATCGGATCGTAGAGGAGGAAAATCCCCGCGATCAAGGCCATGAACTTCGCGGCCGGAAGCTGTTCGAAGTAAACATAGAGAAGCGCGAAGCCGACCCCGATGGCCGCGATCGATTCCACCAGCGGCGAGATCGCCTCCGTCGAGCGCGTGATGCGCATCATGTTATCGAATTGAATCCGATTGCTGCGCCGAAACGACTTCGCCTGGTCTTCTTCGCGCGCAAATGATTTCACGACGCGAATCCCGGCAAACGTCTCCTGCATCGTCACGACCATCTGGCCCATTTCTTCCTGCTCGCCTTTGACCGCTTTGCGGGCGCGTCTCCCGTACATGCTCAGCGGGATCAGGCAGCTCGGGAAGAGCACCAACGTGACGATGGTGAACTTCCAATCCATGTAGAGCAGCACGCCGACACCGCTCAAGATCGCGATCGGCTGTTTAAAGAGGTCGCTGCTGATGCTGGAGAGAGCCGTCTGCATCATCCGGGTGTCATTCGTGATGCGCGACATCAGAAATCCGGAATGCATCTTGTTAAAAAAATCCATCGAGTGGCTCAGCATCTTGCTGAAGAGCTGCGTGCGGATGTCGGTCAGGACCTTCGCGCTTACCCAGGTCGTGTAATAGGAATTGCAGTAACCGCAGACGCTGCGCGCGATCATGACCGCGGGGATCGCGAGACAAATCAGGACGAGCGAATTGATCGGCGGGCCTTTCTGCAATAATTCCGGATGTTGCGCGAGCATGGTCGGCGCGGGGGTGGCACCATGGAAAACGACGTTGGCGACGCGGGCCAGAACCACCGGCAGCAATCCATTAATGCCGCCAGCGAGAAAACCAAAAGCCAGTCCGAGAAACAGCCGCGTTTTGTAGGGCGTCGCATAGCCAAAAAGCCGCGTGTACGGACGCCATCCCCGGCGAAGGGTGGTCAGGAAAGGTTCCTTGATCTTGGGCGCAGGCAGGATCTTGCTCATGTGACTGAAGCTGTCGGCGCCGACAGCAGCGTCTGCATAGCATCGATCACCTCTTCCGTCGAGATCTGCCTCATCGGGCGAGGCGTCTGTTTCGGGACAAAGTTGCTCACCGTATCGCTGCCCCCTGCATGTAAAATGACCGCTGGAGCGAAGCGCGGATACCAGTGAAAAGGATTTGTCGGACCGAAGAGAGCGACTTGCGGCGTCCCGAGCGCAGCCGCCAGATGCATCGGTGCGGAATCGATCGTGACCAGCAATCGGGCCCGGGCGATGAGTGCCGCCAGCGTGAGCAGATCGAGCTTCCCGGAAAGATCGAACAGCGGCCGTCGCACCCGCGCTTTGATACGCTCAAGGTGTTGTTGTTCCATTCGCGCCTTGCCGCCACTCAGCGCGACGCGAAAGCCCTGCCCGCTTAGTTTGTCCGCCAGCTCCGCCCAACGGCGCGCGATCCAGAATTTCTCCGCGCGCGCGGAGCCGGGATGAAGCAAAACAAACTCGCCGCCTAACGTTGTCTGCGCAATCACACGAGCCGCGCTGGCTTTTGCCGACTCCGGCAACGCCAGGCGCACCTCACGCGCCACGTCGTGCACCCCGAGCGGCGCGAGCAGCGCGAGATGGTGATCGATCGTGTGCACAAAGCGCACCTGCGAAGGAACGAATTCGTTGTAGCTCAATTGCCGCAGTGGTTCGCGCCGAATCGTATCGTAGGTGATGCGCTTCTTCGCGCCGGAAAGAAGAGTGAGGAAAGCCGAGCGATCATTGCGCGTGAAGTCGAGGCAGTAGTCAAATTTCCGTCTGACGAGCGCGAACCATTGCGTCGCGTCGGAGATGCGACCGCGCGCGACGAAAGTTTCATCGACACCTGGAATCGCCGGCAGCAAACCGCGCGAGCCATGCGCAGCGACGAGCGAGATGTGCGCGTCCGGGAAACTTTTCCGCAGCGCCGCGATCGCGGGCACGGTCAGGATCAGATCACCGATCCGTTTGATCTGGATGAGGAGAACGTTCAACCGGCCCCTAGCGCGCCCTCTGCATTGCCAGTTCGTAGGCATTCAGCAGGCGGACGCGGAAATGGTCCCATGTGAAATTCTTCACCACCCGCTCCCGCGCGGCGAGGCTCATCCGTTCCACGGTTTCCGGATGATCGTAAAGTTCCTGAATCGCGGCGGCCAGTGCGTCAATATTATCGGGCGGCACGATGATGCCCTGCACGCCATCCTCGACCACGTCGCCCGCTTCGCGGGTCGTGATCTGCGGCAACCCACAGGCCGCCGCTTCGTAGGTCACCTTGGCGCTGCCTTCGCATTGCGAAGGGAAAACGTGAATCGTCGACTGGCGCAGGTACTTTTCGGGCTGTGAGGCGAAACCCATTACTTTCACGCTCGGGTGCTCGAACTTCTCGAGATACGGCCTCATCTCGGCGTGCACGGCACCGACCAGCCAGAGCTCCGCGTTTTTCAAATCCAGCCGATGCCAGGCTTCGAGCAGATGATGTACGCCCTTGCGTTCGATCAGCGCCCCGGAAAAAACAGCGCGGAAGTGCGGCGGCCGCGTGCCGGGGCTGAAGCGTTCCACATCCACCCCGCGCGGCAGATAGAAAAGCTTGTCCTCCGAAAATCCCTGGACGCGGAATGTCTCCGCGGCCTTTTCTGAAAGGACGAGGATGAGATCAGCCAGATCATATTCTTCGAGATAACGATCACGATCGAGGAGCAGATCTTCCTTCCAGCGTTTGCGCCAGGGCAGTCGCGAACTCGAGAGGCGCGCGCTGCTCTGCCCGACTTTTACCTTGCCCCGGTCGCGGTGCCAGGTCGGTATCTCGAGGACGGAGGGAATCCCGCGCCGCTGCGTTTCGCGGAGCGAGAGGAGGCAATCACCCGACCAGCTGTGAAACATGTCGTAGCGCCCGGTTGCCAGTTGCCGGGCCGCGATCCAGTCAAGATACTTTTTTTTCGCCCCATAATAATAGGGACTCTCGAGCGACGAAAGGAGCCGCACCGGATGCCAGCGCAAGGAGTAAATGCGCGAAGCCGGGATCTCCGACTGGCGATTATCGTAGGCGATCGCCTTCCCGAGAAAACCGCGCCGCCAGGAAGCGCGGAGCGTCTCAAACGCATCCGTGTCCAACCCCGAGCCGCCGATGCGCGCAAAAATCGAGTAGAGCAGATGCTTGGGTAAGCTGCGGCCGGCCGCTGACTTCGAGACTGCGCGCGGCGGGTCTTTTAGAATATCACCCACCATCGCCTTATCATTATTGTTGGGAATGCGAGCAAGTAAAGGTAGAA
>DASXDC010000130.1:0-3452 GCA_036490855.1 Chthoniobacterales bacterium | reverse complement strand
CGCGGTCTGATCGCGCCGCAGCGTTCGTTCGCCGATTGGATCCGGCAGATCAACGGCCTGCGCCGTCAGATGAGCGATGACGATTATCTCGCCTCGATTGGGCAGGGATTTGCGGAAGCGGAACGCTGGGGGACGACGACGCTGGCGAACATCGAGTCGCTCCCGGCGGTGCTGCAACGCCTGCCACGGCCCCCGCTTCGCACCTGGTGGTTTGCGGAATTAATCGATGTGCAGCCGCGGATTTCCGCCGGGGAAATTTTGGAAGAAACGCTCGCGCAATTTCAGGGCAGGGACTGGCCGGGCGGGTTCGGGCTCAGTCCGCACGCGCCCTATACCGCTTCGCCCGAGTTGCTCCGGTGTGCGGCGACAGCGGCGCGGGCGGGCGGGCTTTTTCTCACGACCCATCTCGGCGAGTCGCGGGAAGAGATGGAAATGTTTCAAGACGGACGCGGCCCGCTCTTCGAGCTGCTGCAGCATCTCGGCCGCCCGATGGACGATTGCGGCGATGGAAAAACTCCGCTCGCCGTGATGCTCGATCGGGTGATTCTCGACGACGATTGGATCGTCGCCCATCTGAACGAACTGACAGAAGAAGATTTCGCGCGGCTCGCCGAAGGGCCGCGTTTTCACATCGCGCATTGTCCCCGGAGCGCGCGCTACTTTCGCCATCGGCCCTTCGCGCTCGAGCGCCTGCTCGATTTGAGTTTCAACATCTGTCTCGGCACCGACAGCCTCGCGAGCAATTCCTCGCTCAGCCTTTTCGCCGAGATGCAGACATTGCAAGAGGCGCATCCATGGCTCGCGCCGGGGCGCATCTTAGAGATGGCGACAAAAAACAGCGCGCGCGCCCTGCATGAGGACGAGACGCTCGGCCGTATCCGGACCGGTTTTTCGGCTGATCTGATCGCTCTCCCGATTGAGAATCCGGGCGTCGAATTGTTCGAAAAGATTATTACTTGGGAAAAGGAAGTGCCTTGGATGATGACGGCCGGGGCCGTTCGTCAGAGGAGCAGCTAGGTCAATTCTCATATTCGTCTTTTCTTTTCTCATTCCTGAAATAGTCTCCGCCCTGAGAATATGGCCAAGATCATCATCATAGACGACGAGCCAGCGATGGTGGAGGTAATCGTCACCCTCTGCCGCGAAAAAGGACATCAGGTTTTCCCTTTCAGCTCCGCTGCCAAAGCCGTCGAGCAAATGCAAACGATCGAACCCGAGATCGTCATCACCGACGTCAAGATGGAGACGATGAGCGGGTTCGATGTCCTGCGTCACGTCAACGAGAATCATCGCCAGACGCTCGTCATTCTCATCACCGCCTACGCTTCGGTCGACACCGCGATCGAGGCGATGAAGATGGGCGCGCACGGCTACGTCCCGAAGCCGTTCAAGATCGACGAGCTGCACATGGCCGTGCAGCGCGCGCTCGAGTTCCAATCCGCTCGCACTGAGAACACCTACCTGCGCAAGGAGCTGAAGAACAAATACAGCTTTGAGAACATCATCGGCTCGAGCGCCAAAATGCAGCTCGTCTACAACCTGATCAACAAAGTCGCCAATACCGACAGCACGGTCTTGATCCAGGGCGAGAGCGGCACCGGCAAGGAGCTGGTCGCGCGCGGGCTGCACTTCAACAGCAACCGCCAGCAGCATGCCTTCATCGCGATCAACTGCAGCGCGCTCCCGGAGAATTTGCTCGAATCGGAGCTATTCGGACACAAGAAGGGCGCCTTCACCGGCGCAGTCGCGGACAAGCGCGGACTCTTCGAGGAAGCGAATCTCGGCACGATCTTCCTCGACGAAGTCAACTCGATGGCGACCTCGCTTCAGACCAAACTCCTCCGCGTCCTCCAAGAGCGCGAAGTGCGCCGGGTCGGTGATAACAAGAGTTTTCCCGTCAACGTCCGCGTCGTGGGCGCGACGAACGAACCGCTCCAGCCGAAGATCCGCGACGGCTCTTTCCGCGAGGACCTTTATTACCGCCTCGCCGTCATCCCAGTGGAAATCCCGCCACTGCGCGAGCGGCTCGAGGATGTGCCGCTGCTCGTCAACCATTTCCTGCAAAAACAGGCTTCGCAGACCGGGACAGAGCCGAAAAAGATCGACCCCGAGGCGATCGATTTCCTGTGCCGCTACGACTATCCCGGTAACGTCCGCGAGCTCGAGAACGCGATCGAGCGCGCCTCCGCCCTCTGCGAAAACAACCTGATCGCGCCTAACGACCTGCCGCCGCAGATCCTCGAGCACGGTGGACAGCGCGGCGGCGTGCTCGTCGGCAAGTCGCTCGACGAATTCATCCAGGAACAGGAACGCGAGTATATCGAAGCGACCCTCGCGAAGTTCAAAGGCTCGCGGGAAAAAGCGGCCGGCGTGCTCGGGATCAGCATGGCCACCCTCTACCGCAAGCTCGAGATCAAAGGCAGAAAGTAGCCACTCTCCCGCCGTCGCGTGTCGGAGTTCTCTCGCCCGGCCAGCCCGCTGCGCCCGTGATTCCAGCGCCGGAATTCGCTGGACGTGACTCTGAACCGCGGTTGGAATGAAACGGTGACGCGACGCCATTTCCTCGTGACGGTGGGATCGGCGGCCTCGGCGACGATGATCAAGGCGCCGGCTTTCGCGGAGGAGACGATGAAGTGGAATGGTTACGACGCCGCGGTCGTGATCGATGCGCTCGGCGGCCCGGGGAATGCGAATGGGCCGCGGGGCGATCGCACCAAATTGACCGCGGCCGACCTGGCGGACGTGAAGGCGTCGGGCCTAACCGCCGTGAATCTGACGGTCAACGCGATCGGAAGTTACGCGAAGGATCTCGAAGAAACGCTGACGAACATCGCCTTCTACGACGGGGAGATCGCGGCGCATCCCGACGTGCTACTGAAGGTGAAGAGCAGCGCCGATCTGGCGGAGGCGAAACGGACCGGCCGGCTCGGGGTGATTTACGGGTTTCAGGACGGGACGCCCTTCGGCGAATCACTCGATCGGCGCGACCTTTTCCGCGATCTCGGTCTGCGCATTGTGCAGTTCACCTACAACCGCCGCAACCTGATCGGCGACGGTTGCCTCGAGCCGGCGAACGCGGGACTGAGCCTTTTCGGGCGAGAACTGGTCGCGCGGCTAAATGAAAAGCGCGTCCTGATTGATCTCAGTCACTGCGGCGACCGCACCACCCTCGAGTCGATCGAACTATCGAAGCAGCCGGTCGCGATCACCCACGCCGGCTGTCGCGCGCTCACCGATCTGCCGCGGAATAAGACCGACGAGCAATTGCGCAAGCTGGCCGACAAAGGCGGCGTGGTCGGCATTTATTTCATGCCCTATCTGCGCACGAGCGGCCAGCAGATGGCGGAAGACGTGATTCGTCATCTCGAGCACGCCCTGCAAATTTGCGGCGAAGATCACGTCGGCATCGGAACCGACGGCACGATTTCACCGGTGCAGGTGACGCCGGAATA
>DASXDC010000129.1:0-7047 GCA_036490855.1 Chthoniobacterales bacterium | reverse complement strand
AAGGCGACTTGCGAGGCACGCTACCCGGTGAGGCGCTGGGCCGATCGTTGCTCGCTCCCAGCGCTGACGATGGTGCTCTGGATAGGGTTGGCTCTCTCTCGCTTCTTCTCATGTCCGCTTTTTCACTCTATGGTGCCGTTCTTTAGCCTGCTTCTTTCCGGAACGGCTGGGACCGCGTTCTATCTCGTGCTGGCCATGATCTGGGTCTACTGCGCATGGGCGCTTTATCGGCTCGATCGCCGCGGAGGGTGGGTTGTTTTTGGAGTGATGATTTTGTTTCGTCTCTCGAGCGTTGTGAGCTACTCACGCTACAACTTGGGAGATATCTATAGCGCGATGGGTTCATTCTCCGGCGCAACTGGCGATGATGCAGCAATTCGCCGGCCTCGGCGGTTGCACGCTGATGTGGTCGACGGTGATCTTCTTCCTGCCGTTCCTGGCTTACCTGATTTATATCCGGAGGTTTTTCCTAACTCAGTAATCCTAGGGAGTTAGCCCGATGCGCTCCAGCGGGCGAGTTAGACAGGTCGGGCCGCCGCCGCCTTTAAGACTGATCTCGCTTCCTTCGTACTCGAAAACTTCGACGCCGGCGGCTTCGAGTCGGGTCCGCGTGATGGGATTGCCCGCGACCATGAGGCAGCGACGTGGCGCAAGTGCGAGGACGTTCGCCCCCATGGTTTCGAACTCGCTTTCCGGCACCTCAACGAACGAAATTCCCCGCTCGATCAGCCGCTCGAGAAACGGAATAGGCATGAGCGGCAGGTAGACGACCGCAAGGTCGCGATCGACCGGGCTGACGATCGACATGAGATGGAAGACGTCGCTCGCGCCGCGCCAGTGCGGCAGAGGGACGGTGATCAATTCGTCGATCGTATGCCCGAGGAAAGCGCACAACTGCGCGATGCCGGAGTCGTTGGTCCGATAGCCGCGGCCGACGACGACCGTGCGTTCGTCGAGCCACGCGACGTCGCCGCCTTCCAATCGACCGGGCGGTTGGATGGTGCCGATGATTTTGATGCCGCGCGCGCGAAAGGCGGCTTCCTGTGCAGCCGGCTCCTGAGCGCGCTGCGGCTTTCCCATGCGGCAAAGGATCACCCCACGATCGCAGACGACCGCTGCGTCCCGGACGTAAATTGAATCGAGGCCAACGCCCTCCGACTTGGGCAGCATTTCGATCGCACTACCAGAAGTCTGCAAGAGCGCGAGGAAGGAATCGTATTGTTCCACTGCGCGGTTGAAATCCGGCGGGCCGGTGAAATTCAAATCCTTCCACTGGGTTCCGATCGTATCCGGGTTTTGAAACGCGTCGTGAGCGTGCTTCACAGCGAGCCGCCGAATGGCGCCGACTTCGGACTGGGCGCTCATTGGAAATACGGTCGCAGGATCGCGTATTTCTTCGCTCCGATTCCTTTCACCTGGCGCAGATCATCTGCACTCTTGAACGGGCGCGCGGCGATAATGCGCTTGGCGAGGACGAGACCGACGCCCGGCAAATCCTGGAGCGCTCCGATGCTGGCCTCGTTGAGGTCGAGTCTCGTACCCGGCGCGGCCGGCTGCGTTGCGGAAGGAGTGGGCGACGGGCCGTGCGGGTGGAAGAAGGCCTCGAAGTCATCGACGCTCGTCCCGGGCTGAGTGGAAGCGCGATTGTTGAGCCGGCCCGAGCCGATGCCCCAGCCGCCGATCTTTTGCTCCTTCGCCTTGCGCTCCAGTTGTTCGAGCTTCCGCCATTCCACCTCGGGTGAATTCATATCGGGCGGATCTGAAGCGGCGCCGAAGACGCGGGCCAGTCCGTTGGCGACGAGCAGTTCGCCGAGATCGAAATTGTCGATCTGCACAAAAGCGAAATAGCGCGGCAGCCGGCTGCGACCGCGCGCATCCTGCAGGCAGGTGCGGACGGTGAAGGGACGACCGAGCTCGCGGCGCATGAAGCGTTCCGCCTCGAGCCCGACCTGGAGGGTTTCGGGGACGGTGACGTGGAAATATTTTGCCTGCTCCTTCACCCGATTGGGAAGGCTGTTCTCAGTCTCGGGGGTATCGACAAAGTAGAGGCGGAAGATGTACTCCTTCCCTTCGGCGCGAACGTGAAAACTGTCGCCGTCATTAGCGGCGTTAGGGAGAAGATGGCAGTTCTTGAATGTCTGCCAGTTGCGCGCCCGGGCGAAGGGAGCGAGAACGAGCAGGAGCAGGGCGACGAAGCAGCGGGAAGAGGTAGCGGCCGGGCACATCTTCATTCGTAGCGGAGCGCTTTCACCGGGTCGACCCGGGCAGCGAAATAAGCCGGAATGAGCGCGGCTAACGAACAAATGATGAAAGCCGCGATGCAGATCTTCACCACATCGCCCGGCACGACCTGCGCGGGAATTTCCGAGAACTGATAGACGGAGCGCGGAAAGATTTCAATGTGAAGTGTGCCGGCGAGCCAGCGGCTGAATTCATTCCGGAAACGGATCAACGCCATGCCGAGTCCGAGACCGGTCAAAGTTCCGAAAACGCCCACCACCACGCCCTGGAAAAGAAAGACGCCCATGATCTGCCAGATGGTCGCGCCAACCGCTTTCATGATCCCGATCTCGCGCCGTTTCTGCACCGTCACGGTGATGAGCGTGTTCATGATCCCGAAGGCGGCCACGATCACGATGAAGAAAAGAAGGAACGCCATCACGGTCCGCTCGAGGCTGACGGCGTCGAAGTATTGTTTGTTCATCTCGATCCAGGTCTGAGCGTACTCCGGCGGGGTGAGATATTTTTCGAGGCGCGCTTTGACCTCGGCTGCGTCGTCGGGATTGGAAGTCTTGACCGTGATGCCGTGGAGCGCGTCGCCGAGGCCGTAAAGCTCCTGGCCGATGTAGATCGGGACGAGAAGAAATTCGGAGTCGTGCAGGTACTGGCCCGTCTCGAAAATGCCGGTGACCGTGAGTTCCTTCGGGAGCACGACTTCTCGCAGGTCGTCGACCGCCTGCTGTTTCTCCTCGCCCTTCTTTTGATCGAGTGCTTTTAGCTTATCGAGAATCTCACCGAGGTTGCCGGGCGAATAGACCGTGAGCTTATCGCCCACGGTGAGGCCGAGCTTCTGCGCCAGTTCGCTCCCGAGCACCGTCTTGTCGCCGTCGAGATCGAGCTGGCCGAGCTTGATGAATCTCTTGAGCGGAATCACCTTTTCCTCCTCCGCCGGATTGATCCCGCGAATCATCGGAGCGAGCCGCCGATTCTGAAATTCGACGATCACCGGCCCCTGGATGTAGGGCGCGGCCGCGACTACGCCGGGCGTCTGGCGAATTTTCACCATCAGCTCGCGCCAATTCGTCATCACGCTGTCGGTCGTGACGAGGATGTGGGCATCGAAGTCGATCACCTTCTGGCGCAGCTCGCGATCGAATCCGGTCATGACTGAGATGACGAGAATGAGAACCGTTACGCCTAAGGTTACCCCGAGGACGGAGACGAGGGTGATGATGGAAATGAAAGTGCGCTTTGGCTTCAGGTAGCGGAGCGCGAGGAAAAGACTGAACGGGAGTTTCAAGGCAGCGATACGTTTGCTGAAAACGGCGCTTTTCCAACGGGAATCGGTGACGGGGAAGAGAAGGCCCTAATTCGGCACAACCGAAACGGAAAGCTGAGGCGAAGAATAAGTATGCTCTGGACAATTGCGGTAATTCTCTTGGTTCTCTGGTTGATCGGCTGGCTCGGTTTTCATCTTCTTGGGGGTTTCATCCACATTCTCCTGATTCTCGCCGTCATCGCGATCGTAGTGCAGCTCGTTAGGGGGGTGTAGCTTGGGCGGGAATTGCGGTCGCTTTTCTCCAGCCTCTGTCTCGCCAGTTGTGCGCGCCTAACGATTGCCCCATTATTCTTCCCGTCCATCTGTCGCCAGGAAAATCAGCTCACCCGAGATGAGCGATCCGCTGGCGCTGCCTATCCCTTACTTCCTCGGCATGGCGAGGACGCCGCCGCCGTCTGGCGGCAGCCTGGAGCTCTTTGGGATCCGCTTTGTCGGCATCAATCTGGAGAACGCTCACAAGCTGCTCTTCACCTTCGCCGCGATCGGCGTTTTCCTTCTCATTCGCTGGTTGCTGCGCGGTCTCACACGCCTCGCCGTCCCGCGCGATAAAGCGTGGCTCGCCTTCTGGACCGGACAGGCGATCACACTCGGGACGGCGCTGGTGCTTCTTCTGACGATTCTTTCGATCTGGTTCGACGATCCAACTCGTCTCGCGACCGCGCTCGGGCTGGTGACGGCGGGCTTGGCATTTGCCTTGCAAAAAGTCGTGACGGCGTTCGCCGGCTACCTCGTGATCCTGCGCGGCAACACTTTCAGCGTCGGAGACCGGATCGTGATGGGCGGCGTGCGCGGCGACGTCATAGCGCTCGGCTTTTTGCAGACCACGATCATGGAAATGGGCCAGCCGCCTTCGGTGCAAAATGCCGATCCCGCGATCTGGGTGAGCAGCCGGCAGTTCACCGGCCGCGTCGTCAGCGTTTCAAACGGTCAGCTTTTCGAAGAGCCGGTTTTCAATTATACGCGGGACTTTCCCTATCTCTGGGAAGAAATGATGATTCCGATTTCGTATCGTGATGATCGCGCGAAAGCGGAGCAGATCCTCTTCGAGGTCGCGCGCCGCCACACGGTGCGGGTGAGCGAAGTCGGCCACGAAGCACTTCGCGCTATGCGAGAGCGATATTTCGTGAACGACGCGGAGTTCGAGCCGAAAGTCTACCTGCGCATCACAGATAATTGGGTGGAGCTGACCGTGCGATTCGTCGTGAACGAACGCGGGGTACGCGAGGTGAAAGACGCCATGAGCCGCGAGATTCTCGCTGCTTTGGAAGAGGCGAAGATCGGGATCGCTTCCGGGACGTATGAAATCGTCGCGATGCCTCCGATCCGCGTCGTCGCCGGGCAAGACGGGACCTGAGCGAGGCGCGATTTCGCCTAATGATCGCAGTCCGTCGTCGGCACGCAAGGTTCGGGAGCAGACAAACATCGCCTCTTATGAGATCGGTTTCAGCAGGGTGAATAACGAAATCGTTGGCATCGATCTTGGCACGACCAACTCGCTCATCGGCGTGATGGAGGCGGGTTTTCCCATCCTTATCGCCGACTCCAGCGGCGCCCGCCTCACTCCCTCGATCGTGCATTTTCCAGCTTCCGGAGAACCGTTGGTCGGGATGGCGGCGAGCCGAATGCGCGCGATCGAACCACGTGCCACGATCTCTTCCGCGAAGCGCCTGATTGGCCTGCGCGGCAACGATCTCTCGGCCGACGAAACGCCCGGCGATTACGAAGTCATTAGGCAAAATGAGCGTCCGCTGCGTATCGCAGTCCGCAGGCGGCAATTCGCGCCGGAAGAAATCTCGGCTCTCGTTCTCGCGAAGTTGAAGCACGACGCAGAGATCGCGCTCGAGCGTCCAGTCACCCGTGCGGTTATCACGGTGCCGGCATATTTCAACGATGCGCAACGCAACGCGACAAAGGCGGCTGGCGAAGCGGCGGGTTTGGTGGTCGAGCGCATCATCAACGAGCCAACCGCGGCCGCGCTTGCCTACGGGCTCGATAAGTTGCAGTCGAAGTCGAAAATTGCCGTCTTCGACCTTGGCGGCGGCACCTCGACATCTCGATTCTCGAATTGAATGATGGCGTTTTTCAGGTGCGATCGACGAGTGGAAACACGCGGCTGGGCGGGGACGATGTGGACGAAGCGCTGATCGCAAATTGCCCGCTGCCGATCTCGAGCTGGCAGAAGCGCGAGCTGGTGATCGAGGCAAAACATCGCCTCTCGACCGAGACGGAGGTGCGGATCGACATCCCGTTTTTCGAGGGCCAGAATCTCAGTTACGCATTGACCCGCGCCGAATTGGAGAGGATCGCGCGCCCGATCATAGAGCGGACTCGACTCCATTGTCGGCGCGCCCTAGCCGACGCCGGAATCGAGGCGGCGGCGCTCGATGACGTGATCCTCGTCGGCGGAATGACGCGTATGCCGCTCGTTAGGCGATTCGTCGTCGCGCTCTTCGGGCGCGAGCCGAACATCTCGCAAAACCCTGACGAAGCGGTTGCGCTCGGGGCGACGATTCAAGCCGGCATTCTGTCGGGCGCAGTGCGCGATGTCGTGCTCCTCGATGTCACGCCGCTGTCGTTAGGCATCGAAACCTTCGGTGGCTTGATGAACGTGATCATCCCGCGCAACTCGACCATTCCGCTCAAGGCCGGCGAGATGTTTACGACCGCCGTTAACCAGCAGCGCTCGATGAAGATCAAGGTCCTGCAAGGCGAGCGCGAGATGGCGGCCGATAACTGGACGTTGGGAGAGTTCGAGATTGAATTTCCGCCCGCGCCGAAAGGAGTCGCGCGCGTCGGAGTGCAATTCGAGATTGACGCCAGCGGCATTCTGCAAGTCCTGGCCCGGGACATTCAGACCGGCAGCGAGAAGATTGTCTCCCTAAAGAGTGCGGTCGACGTCTCCGATGAAGCGGTCGAGGCGATGATCGCCGACTCACTTGAGCACGCCTTCGACGACATGAGCGAACGTGTCTGGACTGAGACGCGGTTGAAAGCGGAGGAGATGCTAATAGCGGTCGAGACAGCGCTGCAGCTGGCCGGGAAGGGCTTTCCGCAGACCGAGCGCGATCGAGTCGCGAGGAAAGCGAACGATGTACGATCGGCGATGAAGACGCACGAGACTGCGCGGCTCAAGGCGGCGAACGCTGCGCTCGATGAAGCGACTCAGGAATTGGCTGCGCTCATCGTGGAGCAGGCGATGCTCGCGAGTCCGGGATCGACCGGCGCCTAACGGAAACTCGATTTTGCCAGGCGCGAGGGAGTCGCTTTCCGTCACCTCGGTGACCGAAAGCCCAACCCGCGATTACGGTCTCAGTTTCGGTCCGGCGACGATCGTGTAACCGGAAGCCTGATTCCAGTCGGCTTGTTCGTTAGGCGCGAAGGGCTCGAAGGAAGTCTGCGCATTAGGGCCGATCTTCCAGTCGTTTTGCGCCGTTGGCCCGTATTTCCAGCGGCTGTAAGAGGAGGGCGCCGCGGCGACGACAACATTT
>DASXDC010000128.1:0-10341 GCA_036490855.1 Chthoniobacterales bacterium | reverse complement strand
GCCAGCAGGCTCACCTGGGTGGATTTTCCGCAACCCTCCGAACCCTCGAAGGTGATGAATGGCAGGCGCGGCATGAGGCGGATTTTGGAGCATCTCGAAACGCTTGTCGAATCCTAGAAAGAGGAAAAACCGAAATTCCATCACCGCTTATCATCGGCGGACCGGAAATTTCAAGATGACGGTTCAGTTTTTCGAAATCCGTTGTTGACTGGATGGTAAACTATCTCGACCTTGCCGCATGCCGAGAACAAGTGACGTCGAAGAGCGCTTGACGAACGCCGCGATGGAATTGATCTGGGAAAACAGCTACGGCGCGACTTCGGTGGATGCGATCTGTGAGAAGGCGGGCGCGAAAAAGGGCAGCTTCTACCATTTCTTCGAATCGAAATCGGCTCTCGCAGTCAAAGCGCTCCAAGTGGACTGGCGGCGAAAGAAGGCGCGAATGGACGAGATTTTCTCCCCGACGGTTTCGCCGCTTGATCGGTTGACCAGCTATTTCGAACACGTCTACCAAGCTCAGGCGGAAACACACGGCGAATGCGGTGCGGTTCTCGGTTGTCCCTATTGTACCCTGGGATGTGAGATCGGCACGCAGGATCGCGCGATTGGCGAGCAGGTGCACAAAATTCTCGATCTGAACGCTAAGTATTTCGAGTCTGCGATTCGCGAGGCCCACGCGCAGGGGCTGATCTCGGCTCCCGATGCCAAGGGCAAGGCGGAAATGCTAGTGGCGTTTTTCCGCGGGAGCCTGACCCAGGCGCGAATCGAAAACGATATCCGGCCATTGCGCCGGCTCTCCTCCGGCGCACTCGAACTGCTGGGCGCGAAACCGAGACGCGCCGCCAAATGAGCGAATCGGCTTTAATCTCTGGGACATAAACCGCAATTAATAGATGACCAGTCAAATAACCGATCAAACGACGAGGGATGAAGCAGGCAAAGGAGCCGATTGCCGGCCACCGGAGAACGGTTCGTCCGATTACTGCCGGAGGTTGAAGAGCGGGCTCGGCCGCCTCGAAAACTCCATCCGGTCGCACTACGAAGCGATTCACCCGAGCGCGACGGAGCTGATTTCCCGCGCGATCCGCGAAGCCAGGGAGGCTTGCTGGACGACGCCGTTTCCGTCTCTTTTTTTCCCAGTGCTTGCCCAGCTCAGGATGAGCGAGCTATTTCCTACTCGCCTGACAATTGACCTAACGAACTCATGAATGACAAAAAAATTGCGTTAATCACCGGCGCGAACAAAGGGATCGGCCTCGAAACCGCCCGCCAATTGGGGACAAAGGGGATCACCGCCCTGCTCGGCGCACGCGATCCGCAGAAGGGTGAAGCCGCCGCAGCTGGCTTGCGGCACGAGGGACTCGACGCGCGGGCAATCACGATCGATGTCAGCGATCCCGCGAGCATTCAGAAAGCCGCGGCGACGATCGACCGCGATTTTGGCCGACTCGACATTCTGGTAAACAATGCCGGCATTATGGTCGATGACCGGGAAAAGGAGACGAGCGAGCAAACCGTGGAGACCTGGAGAAAAACCTTTGAGACAAACTTCTTCGGATTGATCGCGACCACGAACGCCTTTCTGCCTCTGCTCCGGAAAAGCGAAGCCGGGCGGATCGTGAACCTTTCCAGTATTCTCGGTTCGATCGAATACCACGCCACGCCCGGTTCACCGGTTTATGAAAGCAAAGACACGCCGGCCTACAACGTCTCGAAGTCGGCCGTCAATGCCTACACGGTTCAGCTCGCCCATGAGTTGAGAAACTCGAAGATCAAGGTGAACGCGGCTCATCCCGGCTGGGTAAAAACCGAGATGGGCGGCGAGGGCGCGATGATGGAAATCGAGGATGGAGCGAAGACAAGTATGGCGCTCGCGACACTCGGAGAGGATGGGCCTAACGGCGCCTACCTCCACATGGGGAAACCGCTTCCCTGGTAAAGATGCGTCCATTTCGAGCAATAGAACGCGGTCGCACGCCACGCCTCCGTCCGCTGCTCAGCGAAGGTGCGGAGACATTTGGGGCGATGAATCGAAGGTCGTTAGGCGACGCGCCCCTTCTCGATACCTACTCGCAGACGATCGCCGCGGTCGTTCGCCGGGTAGCGCCGAGCGTGGTGAACATCCGAGTCCTGAGCGGAGAGCGCGGTCAGGGCGGCGGTTCTGGTTTTATTCTGGCGCGCGACGGTTTTATCCTAACGAATAGCCATGTCGTGCATGGCGCGCGCGAGATCGAGGTCACGCTGCGGGATGCGCGGGTGTATCCGGCGCAATTGATCGGGACCGATCCCGAGACGGATCTTGCGGTCATCCGGATCGACGCGCCCGATGTGCAGCACGCGCGACTGGCCGATTCGGCGCAGATCCAAGTCGGCCAGATCGCCGTCGCGGTTGGTTCGCCTTACGGATTCCAGCAGACGGTCACGGCCGGGATCGTGAGTGCGCTTGGCCGCTCGATGCGTTCGGAATCAGGACGTTTAATGGATGAAATCATCCAGACCGACGCCGCGCTCAATCCTGGAAACTCAGGCGGGCCGCTCCTGGACAGCGCGGGCGAAGTCATCGGCGTGAACACAGCCGTCATCCTCCCGGCGCAGGGCATCTGCTTCGCGATCGCGAGCAACACCGCCAAGTTTGTTGCCGGATGGCTGATCAAGGAGGGGCGCATCCGCCGCAGTTCGATCGGTGTCGCCGGGCAGAACGTGCCGCTGCATCCGCGGGTGGTGCGTTTCCACAAACTGCCTAACGACAACGGTGTTCTCGTGCTGGAGGCGGAACCGGGCAGTCCGGCCGCGACCGCCGGTCTCCGCCCTAACGACACCATTGTTGGCTTCAAGGGTCAGGCGATCGGGTCCGTCGATGACCTGCACAAGCAACTCGTGGCGGCGGAAATCGGCGTCGCGTCCCCGCTCATGTTCCTTCGCGGAACGGAGAAGCTCTTCTGCATGGTTGTGCCGCGCGAGCTCCCGCCCCTCGCGGTGCTGAATCGCGAACGAGCGCGCCACTAGTTTTGCCTGACGAAAGAGAAACAATGAACGAACCCATTAACATCAACGAAGCCAGTTTCGAAAAAGCCGTTCTGCAATCGCCCATCCCGACGATCGTCGATTTCTGGGCGGCGTGGTGCGGCCCGTGCAAGATGATGGCGCCCGTGCTCGACGAGATCGCCAAGGAAAGCGAAGGCCGTTATCGAATCGCGAAGGTGAACATCGATGACGATCCCGCGCTCATGCAGCGCTACAACATCCGCGCCGTCCCGACGCTGCTCTTCTTTAATCACGGCGCTCTGAAAGATCAGATCGTCGGCGGCGCTCCGAAGAAAACAATCGTGGATAAACTGCACAACCTCAGCGCCGACCCGGCTTCTGCCTAACGAAGCCTAACGAACAACGAAAGGAACCACAATGACGACATTGCTAAACAATCTCTCCGCTCCCGACCTGACGAAACGTCCGCCCCGCAGCCCTCGCACCCGCCTCGGCGGCTACGTCCTTCTCCCACGAATGCTCGACAAGGGCCGCGCCGAAATCGCCGCTCAGAGCGGCGAGTATCACTACAATTGCCCGCTCGATCAGCACTTCGTGAATTTCGTCGGGATCGACCCGGCGGCCTTGCGCGAACAGCTCGCGACCGGGAAAGGCGACGGCGAAATTCTCAACTGGATCAACGAGAGCGCGCGGCACAAGCGGACGCCGTGGGAGATAGAACAGTGGAGCGATTACATGCTGCGCCGCGGCCCGGACAGCGACGCCGAGACATTGCAATATTTCTCCGAAGCGATCGCGAAGTTCAGCAAGATTCGCGAAGACATCAAGACTTGGGGCGATCTGCTCGATCTCGACGATCACGTCACTTTCGGCGGCCAGCCCTGAGGGCCGGTCCCTATTCACTCCGATGCGATCCTCCGCTCTCTTGCTCGCAGCGATCCTGGCGCTCGCCGGTTGTGGTGGTGGGAAAAAAGCCGCGGGGCCGCCGCCGCCCGCCGTCACAGTCGTAAAGGCTGCGCAAAAAGAAGTCACGGAATGGGACGAATACACTGGCCGTCTCGCAGCCGTCGATGAGGTGGAAATTCGGGCGCAGGTCAGCGGTTATCTCGAATCGATTCACTTCAAGGATGGCCAGATTGTGAAAAAAGGCGACCTGCTTTTCGTGATCGATCCGCGCCCATACCAGGCAGTGCTCGATCGCGCCAATGCCCAAGTGCAACAGGCAGAAGCGGGACTCGCGCTGGCCGACGCCAACTTGAAGCGCACCCAGGAACTGGCGGCAAAAAAAGTCGTCGCTTCCCAGGATCTGGACGACCAGCGAAGCAAGCAGCTCGAAGCTGCCGCCTCACTCCAGGTCGCGCAGGCGGAGGTAAAAGCGGCGCAGCTTAATCTCGATTTCACGCACATCAGCGCGCCGATTAGCGGTCGGATTAATCGCCATCTCGTGAGCGAGGGAAATCTCATCGGCGGCGGCTCGGCTAACTCCACTCTCCTGACTACGATCGTCTCGCTCGACCCGATCCAGGCGTATTTTGAGGCGGACGAGCAGGCCTACCTCAAATACACCCGGCTGAATCAGTCCGGCGTGCGGCGGAGCTCACGCGACGTCGCCAATCCAGTCAAACTCGAGCTGGCGGATGAGGAAAATTTTCCGCACCACGGAAAGATGGATTTCGTCGAGAACCGGGTCGACGTGAATACCGCCACCGTCCAGGGGCGCGCCATTTTCGAGAACCACGACCTGATTTTGACGCCCGGCCAGTTCGTTAGGCTGCGTCTCCTTGGAAGCCCGCCGCACCAGGCGGTTCTGATTCCCGACCAATCGATCGTATCGGATCAGTCGCAGAAATTTGTCTGGGTGATCGATCCGAACGACGACGCGAAATATCGAACCGTCGTGCC
Organism: Chthoniobacterales bacterium; assembly: GCA_036490855.1. Classification (GTDB taxonomy): domain Bacteria; phylum Verrucomicrobiota; class Verrucomicrobiia; order Chthoniobacterales; family UBA10450; genus Palsa-1392. The sequence continues at coordinate 5,454 of DASXDC010000128.1, read as the reverse complement.
GGGGCCGATGATCGACGGCCTGCGCGTCATCCGGAAAGGCCTCCAGCCTAACGAGCGGGTAGTCGCGCTCGGGCTGCAGAGCGTGCGGGCCGGCATTAAGGTGAATGCCGAGGAAGCGCCCGCCTCGAAATTCATCACGACCGACGAACAGGCGACCGCGATTGCCGCCGGCCTCGCGAAGCCAACCGCGGAAGACGCGAAGTGAAGTTTTCCCATTTCTTCATCAGCCGGCCGATCTTTGCCGCGGTCATTTCGATCGTGATCATGATCGTCGGCGGGATCGCCTATTACACCCTGCCGATTGCGCAATATCCCGAGGTGGCGCCGCCGACCGTAGTCGTCACGACCAGTTATCCAGGAGCGAATCCGGAAGTCATCTCCGACACCGTGGCGACTCCGATTGAGCAACAGATCAACGGCGTCGAGGACATGCTCTACATGACGTCGCAATGCACCGCCGACGGATCGATGACCCTAACGATCACGTTCCGGCTCGGGACCGACCTCGATAAGGCGCAGGTGCTGGTGCAAAATCGGGTGGCAGTAGCGATTCCAAGTTTGCCCGAGGAAGTGCAGCGCATCGGCGTCACGACAGACAAGAGTTCGCCCGACCTCCTGCTCGTCGTCCACCTGCTTTCTCCCGATGAGCGTTACGATCAGCTTTACATCAGCAATTACGCCGAGCTGCATGTGCGCGACGTCCTGCGGCGGATTGAAGGCGTTGGTTCGGTCAACGTTTTCGGCGGGCGCGAGTACAGCATGCGCGTCTGGCTCGACCCGGAGAAGTTGGCTTCGGTCAATCTCACCGCGAGCGATGTGGTGGCGGCGTTGCGCGAGCAAAATGTGCAGGTTGCTGCCGGCGTCATCGGCCAGCAGCCGGTCGGCCCTGGGCATGCCTTTCAACTTTCCGTCAACACGCTCGGGCGACTTGTCGATCCCGCACAATTCGGCGAGATCGTGGTGAAAACCGGCGACCAGGGACGACTCGTTAGGGTGAGGGACATCGCCCGGGTCGAGCTGGGCGGGCTCGACTATTCCGTCAACAGCTATCTCGGTTTTCCCGATCAGAAGCAGGCAACCCAGGCGGTCGCGCTCGCCATCCAGCAGCGCCCGGGAACAAACGCCATCGCGACCGCGCACGAGGTCCGCGACACGATGGAAAAGCTGAGCAAGGATTTCCCGAAAGGACTCGAGTATCGCGTCATCTACGACCCGACAGTTTTCGTCGAGGAATCGGTCCATGCGGTCGTGCACACCATCTTCGAGGCCGTGCTCTTGGTCGTTCTCGTCGTCATGATTTTCCTTCAATCATGGCGCGCGACCCTCATCCCGCTCGTCGCCATTCCGGTGTCGCTCATCGGCACTTTCGCGGCCATGTCCGCCTTCGGATTCTCGCTCAACAACCTTTCGCTTTTCGGACTCGTGCTCGCGATCGGCATTGTGGTCGATGATGCGATTGTGGTGGTGGAGAATATCGAGCGCCACATCGAGGAAGGGCTCGCTCCCTGCGACGCCGCGCGCAAGGCGATGGACGAAGTTGGCGGCCCGGTCGTATCGGTCGCGCTCGTGCTCGCGGCCGTCTTCATTCCGACCGCGTTCATCGGCGGGATCTCGGGTCAATTTTACCGGCAATTCGCCCTAACGATTGCGGTCTCGACTCTCATCTCCGCCTTCGTCTCGCTCACCCTCAGTCCGGCGCTCGGCGGAATCCTCCTCCTGCCACGCGGCGCGCAGAAGAATTGGTTCGGTCGTCTCTTCGACAAGACTTTCGGCTGGCTCTTCCGCGGCTTTAACGTGGTCTTCAGCAGGACAGTCGGCGTCTACATCCCAGCCGTGGCGCGGCTGACGCGACGCACTGGAATCGCTCTGGTTGTTTATGCGGTTCTGCTCGTGCTTACCTTCCTCGCATTTCAGCGCGTCCCGACCGGATTCATTCCGGCGCAAGACCAGGGTTACGCGGTCATCGCGGCGCAGCTTCCCGATGGCGCATCACTTGAGCGAACCGATCAGGTGATTAAACAAATCATCCAGATCGCGCTCCACACTCCCGGCATCAATCGCGTTGTTGCCTTCGCCGGATTTTCCGGTGCGACCCGCGCCAACAGCTCGAACGCCGCCGCACTTTTTCCCGGCTTTGCGCCATTCGATGAACGCGGCCGCAAGCTCGACGGCCCGACCGTGATCGCAGATCTGCGCCGGCGCCTCTCCGTAATCCAGGGAGCACAGGTCGCGGTCATCCCGCCGCCGCCGGTGCGCGGACTGGGAACGGGCGGAGGATTCAAAATGGAAGTGGAGGATCGCTCCGGCGCGGGGCTGCGCGAGCTCCAGGCGGCGACTGACAAGGTGATCCAGGCGGCACGGGGCGAAGCCGGGCTGGTTCAGGTATTCACGCAATTTCGTGCTTCCACGCCGCAGCTTTTCGCGCAAGTCGATCGGACAAAAGCGAAGATGCTGGATGTGCCGTTAGGTAATATTTTTGATACGCTCCAGACTTATCTCGGCTCGACCTTCGTCAATCAATTCAACCTTTTCGGGCGCACGTATCGCGTCACGGCGCAGGCGGACGCGCGATTCCGCGACGACGTTTCTGATATCGCGCGGCTCAAGACGCGGAGCGCGAACGGCGGCATCGTCCCGTTAGGCTCGGTCATGAACATTCGTGAAACAACCGGCCCGGATCGCGTCGTGCGATACAATCTTTATCCAGCGGCGGAGATCAACGGCGACACTGCACACGGCTTCAGCTCCGGCCAATCGCTCGACACAATGGAACGGCTGGCGCACGAAAATCTGCCGCCGGGGATGAATTTCGAATGGACCGATCTCGCCTATCAACAGCGGGCCGCCGGCAATACGGCGATCTTCATCTTCCCTCTCTGCGTTCTCTTCGTCTTCCTCACCCTCGCCGCACAGTATGAAAGCTGGACGCTGCCGCTGGCTGTCATCCTGATCGTTCCGATGTGTCTACTCAGTGCGATTGCCGGCGTGATGCTGCGCGGGTTTGATAACAATATCCTGACGCAAATCGGATTCGTCGTCCTCGTCGGACTGGCGAGTAAAAACGCGATCCTGATCGTGGAATTTGCCCGCCAGCAGGAACACGCTGGCAAGGATCGCTTCGCCGCGGCGGTCGAAGCCTGCCGGCTACGGCTGCGCCCGATCCTGATGACGTCGTTTGCCTTCATTCTCGGAGTCGTGCCGCTCGTGCTGGCGCAGGGGGCAGGGGCGGAAATGCGCCAGTCGTTAGGCACGGCCGTCTTCTTCGGCATGCTCGGCGTCACCTTTTTCGGTTTGCTCCTGACGCCGGTTTTCTACGTCGTGATCCGCGGCTTTGCTTCCGACACGAAGAAGGAAATGGCATCGGAGCAGGCGGCGATTCCGTTAGGCGCGACGACGCCGACGGCCTGATCCACAGCGAGCGGAGAGCTGGCTCCAGCGGTAGGATTTGAACCTACGACCAATCGGTTAACAGCCGACCGCTCTACCACTGAGCTACGCTGGAATCTGGCCGATGGAACGGGCGTATACCTTGCCTCTGAAGATCGACCCGGCAAGTATTTTGTCCGGCGCGCGCGCGGAATGAAATCGCCATTTGCGTTCGTCGCGAAGGCGGTGATAATTGGCCTCTCAAGATCGCGGGGTGGAGCAGTCTGGTAGCTCGTCAGGCTCATAACCTGAAGGCCGCGGGTTCAAATCCCGCCCCCGCAACCAAATCTTCACTCGAGATTGGTTTGCCATTTTTTTGCCGCATTACGCCGGAGGGTGTCATGGAATCGACCGGCGAACGCGTTTCGCCTTTCGGGTCGGGATCGGAGTGGCCTCCTGCTCGGGATATTTTTTCGTCGAAGGCCAAATGAGGCGCCACGGCTGGGTGCGGAGAGTGGCGGTGAAGTCTTTCGTATTGCGGATCGTCTCTTGCAGATCGGGACCGAGGCTGTTGAGAGCGGCTTTGAGTTTCTCGGAACTGTCGCGGAAATTTTGCAGAGTAACGGTGATGTTCTCATTCTTCGTCAGCTGATTGCTCAGGTCTTCGATGTGGGCGAGCGACTTTGAAAGGGAGCTGTCGGGAGCGGTAATTTCGTTCAGGTGCTCGGTGAAGATCTTGAACTGGCCAAGGCCTTGGGTGAGGGGAGAGTTGTCGTCAGTGATTTTGCTCAGGTTGGCGGCGGTGCTTTGCAATTCCTTCAAAGTGACGGTCGCTTCGGTCGCAACCGGAGCAATGATACCGATCATCTTTGCGATCGCTTCGGAAAAATCAGGCACGCGGTTGCCGACGAAGACCTGACCGGCTTCGGCCCGGGCGGAGTGATCGCTCCCACCGGAAATATCAATCGCGGTCTCACCTAACAATCCCAGAGTCATGAGACGGACGTTGGAATTCCTGTAGATGAGCGCGTTGCGATCGACTTCGACGTCGATCCGCACTTCGAGCCGGGGCAGGCTATCGGTGCCGCCGGCGATGGTGCCGAGATTGCCGGCGGCTTCCAACGCGCGGGCAGCTTCGTCGCGGGAAACGGGGGAATTGAGCGTCTTTACCTGGCCGACTTTGCGACCAGCGAGGAGGACTGGTGCACCAAGTTTGATGCCCGCGGCGTTATCAAAGTAGAGCTTGTAAACAACCAGCGGCCGGAACAGGCCGGGCGCGCCGAGCATGATGAGGATAAAGGTGAGAATCGCGACCGTGCTCAGGACGAGCAGGCCGGTCATGATCTCATTTCGTCGCAACTGCATCTTTGCTTCCTTCCAGGATGGGACCTTCGGTGCTACCGCTCAGGAATTGCTGAACGACCGGGTGGTCTGATTTCTTGAGCCGCTCCGGCTCCTCATTAGCGATGACTTTGCCCTGGTAGAGCATCGCCATGCGGGTGGCAATGCGGAAGGCGCTGTCCATTTCATGCGTCACGATAATCGAGGTCACCTTCGAGTGCTCGGTCAGGCTGATGATTAACTCGTCGATCACCGAGCTGATGACGGGATCCAAACCGGCGGAAGGTTCATCAAAAAGAATCAGCTCGGGATTCATGACGAGCGCACGGGCGAGGCTGACGCGCTTGCGCATGCCGCCGCTCAGCTCGGAGGGCATTTGGAATTTCGAATCCAGCATGCCGACGAGATCGAGCTTTTCGTCCACGATTTTATCGATCTCGGCGGTGCTCTTGCGGGTCAATTCTTCGAGGGGGAGGGCGCAGTTGTCGTGCACATTCCGGGAACTGAGAAGAGCGGAATACTGATAGACCATCCCGATCTGAGCGCGGATCTGCTGGAGCTTGCGGCGCTTTAGGCGCGAGATCTCGAATTGCTTAAAAAAAATCTCGCCGCCGGTCGGCTGCAGGATGCCGAGAATGAGGCGCAGGATCGTGCTCTTGCCGCTGCCACTCTGGCCCATAATGACGAGGCGATCGAGCGGCTCGACTTTCAGCGAAACCCCATCGAGCACTTTCTTTCCCGGAAAAT
>DASXDC010000127.1:0-4203 GCA_036490855.1 Chthoniobacterales bacterium | reverse complement strand
CCTCCTCGTCATCACGGTCAGCTTCATCCCGGTCTTCACCCTCACCGCGCAGGAAGGGCGCCTCTTTCGTCCGCTCGCCTTTACCAAGACCTTTTCCATGTTCTTCGCCTCGCTCCTCGCAATTACCCTCACGCCCGCACTCATGACTTTGCTCATTCGTGGCAAGATCGCGCCGGAGGCGAGGAACCCGGTGAACCGGTTGCTGGTTCGCATCTACGGTCCAGCCGTCAATTTCGCGCTGCGGCATCGCTGGCTTGTCGTCGGGAGCGCGCTTGCCTTGCTTCTGCTGACGATCTTTCCCCTAACGAGACTTGGAAAGGAATTCATGCCCCCGCTCAACGAAGGCACGCTCCTCTACATGCCGACGGCGGTGCCGGGGATGGCGATCGACGAAGCGGCGCGGATCCTGCAAATTCAGGATCGCCAACTCAAGGCCATCCCTGAGGTCGAGACTGTTTTTGGCAAAGCCGGCCAGGCCGACACCGCAACCGACCCCGCACCACTCTCGATGTTTGAGACACTCGTTTCCTTCAAACCGTTCTCGCAATGGAGAAACGGAATGACGTGGGACAAGCTGATCGCCGAGATCAATGCCAAGGTGCGCACACCCGGGATGAGCAACATCTTTTGGATGCCGGTGCAGACCCGCACCGAGATGCTGACTACCGGCATGCGGAGCAATCTCGGGATCAAAGTCTTCGGGCCTGGCCTCGGAGGAATCCAGGATGTGGCGATCGAGATCGAGCATGCCTTAACGGGAATGGAAGGCGCCCGCAGTGTCTTCGCCGAGCGCACGACCGGCGGATACTTTCTCGATTTCACCGTCAAGCGCGAAGCCGCCGCCCGCTATGGACTCACGGTGCAGGACGTCAACGATGTGATCGAAACCGCGATTGGCGGGAAGACGATCACGACCACGGTCGAGAAACGAGAGCGCTATCCGGTGCGGGCCCGTTATGCGCCTGATTACCGGCAGAATCTCGACTCGCTCAAACGCGTTCTCGTGCCGACGCCGACAGGAGCGCAGGTGCCGATCGAGCTGGTGGCAGATATCAATTTCAAAACCGGCCCACCGAGCGTTCGGAGCGAGAACGGCCAACTCGTCGGATTCGTTTTCGTCGCCGTGACGGCGCGAGATATCGACGGCTTCGTGAAGCGCGCCTCCACTCGGATCGCGCAAGAGGTTCATTTCCCGGCTGGGTACTCGATGCAGTGGGGCGGGCAATTCCAATATCTCAAGGCAGCGGAAGCTCATCTTAAGTTTGTCGTCCCACTGACCCTGGCGCTGATCTTCATCCTTCTTTACCTGAACACGCGCTCGGTCGTGAAGACATTGATCGTCCTCCTGGCGGTGCCCTTCTCGCTCATCGGCGCCTTTTGGCTCCTTTGGTTGCTCGGTTACCAGATGAGCGTGGCCGTCTGGGTCGGATTAATTGCGCTCGCCGGGCTCGATGCCGAGACGGGTGTCGTAATGTTGCTCTATCTCGAGCAGGCGTGGGACACCTATCGCAGCGAAGGGCGGATGCGGTCGCGGGCGGACCTTTACGCCGCGATCCGCGAGGGCTCCGTTCGCCGCATCCGCCCGAAGATCATGACGGTGGCGACAATTCTCTTCGGCTTGTTGCCGATCATGTGGGCCTCAACTACGCAAAGCGGAGCCGACGTCATGAAACGAATAGCTACTCCAATGATCGGCGGGATCTTAACCTCTGCCGCGCTCGAGCTCCTTCTCTATCCAGTCATCTTCGCCATTTGGCGTGAGAGGAAAATTTCTCGAACGACGCAGGCCGGTCCGCTCGGAGTCCACGATTTGGGCTTCATTGAGTCGTGAATAAATTTCGTCGGCTTTGGATCACTCGTTAGTCTCATAATTTTCCCTCCGCTCTCTAACCGGCGAATTGCTGGCTGATTTGATCGTTAAGGGTTATCGCTTCTTCAAGGGCGAGGGAAAGATGGATGTCGCGTTGGGCGAGGGCGCGAATGACTTCCTCGGTCGGGATGTTGCCGACCAGGTCATCCTGCGCGAAAGGGCAGCCGCCGAGGCCGCCGAGCGCGGCGTCGAACCGGCGGCAGCCGGCGTCGTAGGCGGAGAGAACTTTCGGGGCGGCTTCCGCGCGCGTGCTGTGAAGATGGACGCCGAGTTCCACCGTTCCGAGATCCCGCGCGACGACGGCGACGACTTCGCGAATTTGTTCCTGCGTCGCCACTCCCACCGTGTCGGCGAGCGAGATGGCGGATACGCCGAGAGCGGAGATTTCGGCGGCGGCGGTTGCCACTTCTTCCTTGCTCCAGGAATCGCCGTAGGGATTCCCGAAGGCCATCGAGATGTAAACGACCATCCTGAGTCCGCGCTCGTTAGCCAGTTCGTGAATCCGCACCAGCGTCGCGCGATTTTCCTCCGGGCTCTGGTTCTGATTCCGGCGGAGGAAGGTCGGCGAAATCGAGCAGGGATAACCGAGCGTCCGCACCGCGCCGGTCGCGGTCGCGCGCTCTGCGCCCTTTTCGTTGACGACGATGCCGATAATCTCGACGTCGTTAGGCGGAGCGAGCTCGGCCAGGACCGCCTCGCTGTCGGCCATCTGCGGAATGGCTTTCGGCGAGACGAAGCTGACCGCATCGAGATGCCGGAACCCGGCCGCGATCAAGGCGCGCAGATGACGCACCTTCATTTCGGTTGGGATTTGCCTCGGCAATCCCTGCCACGCATCGCGCGGGCACTCGATCAACTTCACAGTTTCGTCTTTCATGGTTTGCCGAATCCCGGCGCGGTCGCTTTGATTAATAGACTTGGCGCGCCGACGGCGCTAACGATTCATCCCATCCCGAATTACGCATCCCAAATCCGGATCTCGCCTTATGCCTAACGTCCTTGTCGAACAGAAAGATCGCTCCACCATCGTCACTCTCAACCGGCCGGAGCGGCGCAACGCCCTAACGATCGAGCTGCTGACGGAACTGACCGGCGCGATGGAATCCGCCGCGGCCGATCCGGCGCAGCGCATTCTCGTTTTGCGCGGAGCGGGCAAAGCCTTTTGCGCCGGGCTCGATCTCCAGGAAACGACCGTCACCGAAAAAGCGCATCGCTCGGCGGAGATGGTGGCGAAGACGCTGCTCGCGCTCAGTCAGACGCGCCTCATCACGATCGCGCAGATTCACGGCGCCGCCGTCGCGGGCGGCGCGGGCCTGATGTCGGCCTGCGATTTCGTGGTCGCGGCGGAAGGAACCAGGATCGGTTATCCGGAAACGAAACGCGGCCTCGTCGCGGGTCTCGTCATGACCTTTCTCCGCCGGCAATTGCGCGAGCGCGACATTCGGGAGCTGCTTTTTACCGGCGAACTGATTACGGCGGGACGGGCGCGCGAGATCGGGCTCGTCAATCGGGTCGTCGCGCCTAACGAGCTTGAAAACGAGACGCAAAAGATCGCGCAGGCCGTTCTGCAAAACGCCCCCGTCGCCCTCGCCAACACCAAGCGCCTGATCGAAGAACTCTGGTCTTCCTCGGTGCGAGAGGACGTGGAAAGCGCGCTCCGCCATCACATGCAGGCGCGCGAATCCGACGAAGCGAAGGAAGGCATCGCCGCCTTTCTCGAGAAGCGCGCGCCTGACTGGACATGAAAAAAATTTTGCCCGGCCTCCTCCTTTGCACTGCGTCGATTTACGCGCGGGCGGCGAATCCCGGTGCGGCCGACACCGCTTCTGCAGAGCGGCAGGCCTACACCGTTAACGACAGTCAGCCGCGCGCGGAAGCGATCGCGATCAAAGGCGACCGGATTGTTTCGTCGACTCGAACGGCGAGGCAAAAAAATTCCAATGCCGTCACGCACACGATCGATGTGAAAGGAAGCCGGTCGTGCCGCGATTGACCGACTCGCATTATCACGTCTTCGAAGTCGGCCAGCATCTCCTCCATCTTGCCTTCGATCCGATGACAACGCGCACCGCGGTTCTCGCCCGAGTGAGACGGGCAAACTCGTCGACTTCACGATTCGCTCCGACGATATCATGAAAATTTGCGAGCCCGATATTTTTCGCACGCGCTGTCTCATGATCGTGATCGGCGGCGAGATCGTTTGCGACTCCGGCGAGCTGGCCAGTCGTTAGACCGGCTTCGCCCCCGCCGCGCCTTTCGCTAGATTAGGAACAGGATGCGTGCCTTCCTTCGCGAACTAAAAGATCGGCGAGTTTACCGCGTCGCCCTCGCCT
>DASXDC010000126.1:0-3524 GCA_036490855.1 Chthoniobacterales bacterium | reverse complement strand
GGCGAGCTGGAAGATCCCGAGCTATCGCTCCGATCTCCGTCGCGAAGTCGACCTGATCGAGGAAGTCGTCCGCGTCTTCGGGATCAACCGGATCGCGGGCACGGATCGGAGCCGCTTCACGCCCGTCTCGGCCGCGGATCGTCGTTACGATTTCGAGATGAAGATTCGACAGCGTCTGGTGGCGCGCGGTTTTGCGGAAACGCGCACCTCGGCCCTCGTCGGACGCCAGTCGTTAGGCTCAGATTTTGCCGCGAGCGCGGTCGAGCTGCGCAATCCGCTGAGCGAAGATCACGTCGCGCTCCGGCCGAGCCTGGTTCCGGGCCTAACGAATGCGCTGGAGCGCAACCTGCGCGCCGGGGCGAAAAGCGTCCGCTTCTTCGAGCTGGGCCGCGTTTTCCTGCCGCCTGCCGGGAAGGAGATTCGTCGCCTTGCGCTCCTCCTTTGCGGCGCGACCGAAGCGCAGATCCACTGGCGGGGCGCGGCTTACCGCGCGCTCGATCTCTTCGATCTCAAGGGCGCGCTGGCGGCGCTTGGGCTTGGCGAAATTTCCCTGCAGCGCAGCGAGCATCCGGAATTCGCGCTCGCGACCGAGGTGCACCTCGACGGAAAAGTGCGCGGCGTGGCCGGTCAATTGCCCGCCGCGGCCGCGGCGCGCGGCGCGGTTTTCGTGGCGGAGATCGATTTGCCTAACGAAATCGAAACCGCCGCCGCCCTGCGCAAATTCCGCGAGCTGCAGCGCTTCCCCTCGATCAGCCGAGACATCGCGCTCCTCGCGCCGGAAGCGCTGCCGCACTCCGAAATTCTCGCCGCCATCACCAGCGCGCGGGAACCGCTCCTGGCCGAGGTGGCGTTGTTCGATCTCTTCGCCGGGAAGGGCGCGGAGAACGTCGGAGCGGGCCGCAAATCTCTCGCCTATTCATTGACATATCTCGACAAAAATCGGACACTGAAAGCTGACGAAGTGAGTGCGGCCCACGACCGGATTCGCGCGCGATTAAAGGGCGAACTGGGCGTGGAACTGCGCGAGTAGTTCTTTGAGAAATCGAGAGTTGTTGCTTGAGAGTTGAAGGTTCAAAGACCTTTTCGAGTCTACCTTCAGCTCTCTATCGACAACTCTCGCGCTTCCGGAAAGTTTGAACGGAAGCGGCAAAAATTTACCCTGCGGTGTTCGAGATTACAGGTGTGATTCCCGGACCGATGTTTGTTAGCACAGGGGGCTGGGTCGTTAGGGGAAGATGGCAGGCCTTAATTGGAAGTCAGACGCCCCGACGACGGTCACCCGCCCGTTACCAGGAGGGAACGGGAGATCCGCCTTAACGGCACCAGTGGGGTAATAATTCCAGAGCCCGGATCAGCCATGATCCGGGCCCTTTTTTTGACGCGCAGCCCCTTGGCGGCTAGAAAGCATTCCGATGCCGCCGTCCGCTTCCACTCCGCTTCCCGCTCTCCTCGCCTTGGAGGATGGACGAATCTTCGAGGGCGAATCCTTTGGCGCGACCGGCACCTGCGTCGGCGAGATTTGCTTTAACACCTCCATGACCGGCTATCAGGAGGTGCTGACCGATCCCTCCTACCGCGGGCAGATCGTCGCCATGACCTACCCGCTGATCGGCAACTACGGCACTAACGCCGCCGACGCCGAGAGCCGCTCGCCTCATGTCCGCGGGTTTGTGATCGAGGAGTTGAGCGAAGCGCCGAGCAACTGGCGCTCTGAGATTTCCCTCGATGAATACCTGCGCCGCTGGCACATCTCCGGCGTCCAGGGAATCGACACCCGCGCCCTGACCCGCCATCTCCGCACCCTCGGCGCGATGAAGGCCTGCCTCACGACCGAGCAAATCACTTCCAACGAAGCCGTCCGTCGCGCGGTCGCGGGAGAGGGGGTGATCGGGATGGATTACGTGCGCGAAGTCACCGCGCCGGCCGCCTACCAATGGGACCCAGACGACAGCCTGAGCGCCCCCTGGGGCACCGCGAGCAGCAAGAAAATTTCTCTCCCGCCGGTTCGCCACCGGATCGTCGCCTACGATTACGGGATCAAGGAAAACATCCTGCGCCGGCTGCGCCAGAACGGATTTGGCGTCACCGTTGTGCCCGCGACGACCACGGCGGAGGAAGTTCTGCGGCTCGAACCGTCAGGCGTTTTCCTCTCGAATGGCCCGGGCGATCCGTCGGTCCTCGATTATGCGCACGAAGCGGTCCGCGACCTGATGGGAAAGACGCCGATCTTCGGCATCTGTCTCGGGCATCAAGTGCTCGGCTACGCCTTTGGCGGGCGCACTTTTAAATTGAAGTTCGGCCATCGCGGCGGCAATCAGCCGGTGAAAGATCTCACCACCGGCAAGGTCGCGATCACCGCCCAGAATCACGGATTCGCGGTCGACCCTGACTCATTGCCGGAGGAGGTGGAAATCACCCACATCAACCTGAACGACGGCACCGTCGAAGGGATGCGCCACCGCGAGCTGCCGATCTTCAGCGTTCAATATCATCCCGAAGCCGCTCCCGGACCGCACGACGCCGGTTATTTCTTCGCCGCTTTTGCCCGGCTGATTGAAAAAGAAGCCGGCAAGACCCGCGATTGACCCCGCCCGCTTAGAGGCGGAAGATGCGCCATGTATTCAACTACCGACAGAATTCCGAAGTTTATGAAAGCGGCCGTCGTGCTCGCTTTTAGCGCGGGCCTGGCCGCCTCGCCGCTCGCCTTCGCGGCCGAGATGGACAAAGGCGCGATGGGCTCGCAGGAAGTGACCGGCGAAGTCGTCGACATGATGTGCTACGTCGATCACAACGCGATGGGCTCGAAGCACGCCGAGTGCGCTAATAAGTGCATCAAAAACGGCGGCCCGGTCGGCATCGTGAGCGACGGGAAAGCGATCCTCGTCGTCGGCGCGCACAAGCCGATGAACGACGAACTGGCCCCGCTCGCCGGCAAGACCGTCACCCTCAAGGGTAAGATGGCGAGCAACGGCGGAGTCTCGATGCTCGAGAACGCCGAGATCGTCAAAAAGTAGTTCGTTAGGCCAAGGAAAAGCGCGCCTCTTTCGGCTCGGCCGAAGTGAGCGCGCTTTTTTGCGTCCGGCGCTCCGCGATACCTGCAGAGACGAATCGCGGCCTGCTTTATTCCACGCTCACCGGCACCGGGATGAGGAGCTTGACGTCCTTTGTCTCCACGGTGCTCACGAATTTCTTTGTCGGCTTAAGCGGGGGACCGGTTTGATTTCGCCCGGGCCGTCCCGTGTGCTGGCGGATTTCTTCGCCTGTTTCGGGGTGAGAGCGGCCAGTCCGGTCTTGGAAATTTTTCCGCCCGCCCCGGTACCCATCATCATCTTGTAAAAGTCGAGCGTCCGGGAACGCTGAAAGCTCTTGGCGAAACGACCGAGGTTTTCCTCAAGACGGCCGAGGACCAGCTGTGCGCCTCATCTTTCACCTCAGCGATCGCGCCGAGCTCGGCCTCGCCGTCCAGCGCGAGGGCAATCTTGCGGTCGGTTGGGAGGCGGCCCGCCCCGCCCGCCATGAATCCG
>DASXDC010000125.1:0-2255 GCA_036490855.1 Chthoniobacterales bacterium | reverse complement strand
CCAAGGCGTCGGTGTAATCCGGATTACCGCTGCCGCCCGGCACTTCATCATCCTGGATGCCGCCGAGTTCGTTGTACTGGATCCAAAAGTCGGCCTCGAGCAGCTCCAACGCCGCGGGGAATCGAAGGAGAGCTGCGTCTCCCGGTGTAAGATGGCCACTTGCCGCTTCTGCGGTCCGGATGCCGGTCAACAGTCCCGCGCTCATCGTCCCAGCTCCCAGGGCAATCGTTTTCCCTAAGAAGGAACGGCGGCTGATATGGCTCTTTCGAGCTCTGACTCTGCCTTCGAGGTTCTCGATCTGCTTAGAATCGTTAACTGTTTTCATGCCTGTAACATCGTAGCGAGTCAGGTAGACCGCTGCATCGGAAGCGTAACGACTTCGTTACCTCCAGAGGTCGCGCAAATCGCGCTTTTCTAAGTCTCTCGTCGCACTCGCCGAGCTGGCCGACCGGAAGATGCGAAGCCTTATGGATTCCGGACAGAGATCATCGATACAAAGTACGGGCTGGGATAAACGCGAGATGCGAAGGTGACGGCGGCGGCATTTCGCTGAGGCGGATCAGCTGAAGCAAAGGAATATCAGGAGGAGCGAGTTTTTTCTGCGGCGGCCAGTTGACGGAATTTGCCTCTCTCGCTAGAAGCGGGCTGTCCATCGATGTCCAAACCATGCTTCGTCATCGGCATCACCGGTGGCATTTCCACCGGTAAATCCGTTTTCTCCCGCCATCTGCGCGGATTGCTCCGGGCGCGGCTCTTCGATGCCGATCGCGCCGCCCGCACTTTGGTGGATGAGGATGCGGAGGTGAGGGAATTATTGCGGACGGAATTCGGGGCGGAGATTTTTTCTGCGGCCGGGGATTTGAATCGGGCCGCACTTCGGGGCATAGTCTTCGCCGACCAGGGGAAGAAGCGCGCGCTCGAGCAAATCCTGCATCCGCGCATCCGCCGTCAGTGGGCTACTGAGGCGGACCAAAGCCGACAATCCGGCGAATTTTTTCTGGCTGATATTCCGCTTCTCTATGAAACCGAAGGTGAAAAATTATGCGACCGGATCGTGGTCGTGGCTTGTTCGCAGGCGATCCAGTTGGAACGCCTGATGGCCCGCGCCCGTCTCACATCCTCCGAAGCTCTCGCCATGATCTCCGCACAAATGCCTCTCCTGCAGAAAATCTTCCGGGCCGACCACATCGCCTGGAATAACGGACCACTTTCGAATCTTGAAGTCCAGGCCGCGCTCCTGGCGCGATCTCTCCGCGCAAAATGATGGAAGGCGAACCGAGCAACACCACCGCCGTCGCGACTCCGCCAGCGGAAGCCGAAGTGACTGAAGTGCCTAACGAAAAGGAAAAACCGTCGTATCCTTCGCTCGACCTGGCCGAGGTGCAGAAGATGGAGCCGGCGGCGCTGCAGGAATGGTTCGATGCCGCCGGCGTGCGCCCGCATCCCGGGCGGACGCGCCATCAGTTAATCCTCGATCTCGTCCGCCACGCGGTCGGGCGCGGGCAGGAAGTGCGAACGAGCGGTCTGCTGGAATTGCCTAACGACGGCCCGGCTGTCCTGCGCTCGCGGCGCTACAATTTTCTTCCCCTCCCGGAGGACGTGGGCGTGCCGCACTTCCTTATTCGGCAATTTGGGCTCCGCCCGGGCCAGTTACTTGCCGGCACGATCCGCGGACCGCGCGAGCGCGAAAAGACAATGATGTTCGATCGCATCCATACAATCGAGGATGTCCCGGTCGAAGAATGGCAGGCGCCGACTCCTTTCGAGAGCTTGACGCCACTCTTTCCCGAGGGGCGGATCATGCTCGAGAACGACAGCCAAGATTCCGCTTGTGTGCGCGCAGTCGATCTCCTTACGCCGCTCGGACGCGGGCAGCGCGGCCTGATTGTCGCCCCGCCGCGAGTCGGGAAAACCATTTTGCTCAAGCAGATCGCGAAGGCAATCCGGATCAATCACCCTGACATTGTCCTGATCATGTTATTGGTGGACGAGCGCCCGGAGGAAGTGACCGATCTGGAGCGGGAAGTCGACTGCCAGATTTACAGCTCCACGTTCGATGAGCCGCCGATGCGACACGTGCAGGTGGCGGAGCTGGTGAACGAACGGGCCAAGCGTCTCGTCGAGCAGAAGAAGGATGTCGTCATCCTGCTCGACAGCCTAACGAGATTGGCGCGCGGCTATAATTCGCTCGTCAAAGGCAAGGGCCGCACGATGTCGGGCGGCGTCGAGTCGAAGGCGCTCCTGAAACCGAAGCG
>DASXDC010000124.1:0-9287 GCA_036490855.1 Chthoniobacterales bacterium | reverse complement strand
GACCGCGCAGGACTACGTCGAGATCATCGCCGAATTGATCGCCGCCAACGGCGAGGCACGGGTCATCGATCTCGCGCGCCGCCTCGGTGTCACCCACGTCACGGTCGCGCGCACGATTCAGCGCCTGCAACGCGAAGGCCTTGTCACCAGCCTGCCCTATCGCTCGATTTTTCTGACAGCGAGCGGGAGCAAGCTTTCCCGCGAATCGCGCACCCGGCACGAAACCGTCGTCGAATTCCTGAAGTCGTTAGGCGTGCCCGCGGTTGTTGCGCAATCGGATGCCGAGGGGATCGAACACCATGTCAGCACGGAGACGCTCCGCGCCTTCGTCAAGCACTTGCAAAAAAAGAAGCGGGTCCCGAAACCCGCTCGTTAACCGAGCCGAAAACGCAAGTCGCGAATCGCCCGACTGCCGTAGCGCTGCTTTAGCTTTCGCAGGATGGCTGGTTTGTTGACCCGGTCGAGCTCGTAGTGCAATGCCGGCTGCAGGACGTGGACGAAAAGGACCCCGTCGCGCAGCGCGATCGGGCAGGAATGCGCGGCGATGAATTCGCCGACCAGACTTTTCCAGGCGGCGAGGATTTCGGCTTCCTGCATCCGTTCTTTCAACCCGAGCTTCTGCATCACTTTTGGCAGGAGCTCGGCGGTCGATTGAGTGCGATCGGCCCGCGGCGGATCGCTCGGCAGCCCGCGCCACTCCGCGATCACGGCGCGACGGAGAGAAGGAGTCATCGAAGGTGGGAAGATCGGAGTGATGGAGTGGTGGAGTGGTGGAGTGATGGTGGGGCGCGCCTCCTATTACTCCATTCTCAATACCTCCGCCGCATGTTGCTCGGCAGAATGTTCAATTCGGTTCGGTATTTTGCGACGGTGCGGCGCGCGATTGGGATGCCGCGTTTGCCGAGGATCTCGACGATCTCCTTGTCGCTCAAGGGCGCACTGCCGGATTCGTGTTTGACTAGGTCGAGGATCGCTTCTTTTACGCTCGTGTTGCTCATCGAGACGCCGCTCAACGTTTGGTAGCCGGGCGTGAAGAAATATTTCATCTCAAAAACACCCTGCGGCGTGGAGATATATTTGCCCGAGATCGCGCGACTCACAGTCGTCTCGTGCACGCCGACGGCTTCGGCGATCTGCACCATCGTCATGGGCTTCAAATGAGCGGAGCCATGCTCGAGGAATTGCTTTTGCCGGGAGACGATCTGGTGCGCGATGTTTGAGATTGTTTGCTGGCGTTGGTGGATCGATTTGATGAGGAATTTCCCACTCCTGATTTTATCGCGGATGTAATCCTTTACTTCGCCGCCGCTGCCATCCTGCGACATGATGTCTTTGTAGGTGTTGCTGATGCGCAGATGCGGGATTTGTTCGCCGTTCAGGATGACCTGGTATTGGCCCTGAATTTTTTCCACCGTCACGTCGGGCAGGACATAATTTTGCGGCGCTTCGGCGAAGATCTGGCCCGGTCGCGGGTCGAGCTGCGCGATGGCGTTGGCCGCTTTTTGCACCTGCTCGACCGGGATGCCCATACGCCGCGCGATCTCTGGAAAACGCCGTTTGCCGAGATCGACCATGTGATCGGCGATGACGCGGTATTCCAGACTTTTCTCGCGACCATCTCGTTTCAATTGGATCAGGAGGCACTCGCGCAGGTCGTGCGCTCCGACGCCGGGTGGGTAGAAGCTTTGGATGAGGGTGAGCATGAGCTCGAAGTCTTCCTGCGGAATGCCGGTATTCATCGCCATCTCTTCCGGGGTGGTCTGCAGGAAACCGTTGTCGTCGATGTTGCCGATGATGAGTTCGGCCGTTTTGCGATCGCCCCCACTGAGCGCGGTCTGGTTCAACTGACCGACAAGATGCTGCTGAAGAGTCTCCTGGGTGACGATGGAATCGAAGAAGAACTGGCGTTTTTCCTCATCCTCCTGGGAGCGGCCGCTGTAGCTGGCCGACTGTGCCATGTAATCGCGCCATTCCTCATCGAGCTTCGCCAGTTGGTCGAACTCCTCCTTGAAATCGTCCTTCGCCGGCTCGCTCTCGGAAACCTGACGCTCTTCTTCTGTCGCCTCGGCTAATTCCTCGAGGACCGGGTTGGTTTCCATCTCCTGCTGGACGAGATTGCGCAGCTCCAAGAGCGGAGCCTGCAGAATGAGCAGGCTTTGCTGGAGTTGCGGCGCGAGAACCTGCTGGAGAGAGAGATTCTGCGACTGGAACATTCCCGGACCTGCCATGGGCAGAGGGTAACGAGTGAGGGTCTGATCGCAAGCAGTTTTCACGCCGCGGGCCAGAGTAGTCCGGAGCGTCGAGCGACTGGGGAACGTGACTTGCTTCCTTAACGGAGCGACAACTTTGCTTATGAAAAAACTCATCCTTCTTGGCATCCTCGCCCTCTTTGCCGGCACGATCGCCGCCCAATCGCCCGCCACGGCAGACGACCAGCGCGTGGCTGCGCTCCTCAAGGAAGTGCAGGCTCAGCAAATCCAAATCGCCGACAACCAGGCGAAGATCGACGCCAAGCTCGTCTCGTTAGGCGAAGCGATTCGGATTGCAAAAATCTACGCCAGCCGGGGAGGCCGCTAATATGAAACGTTTCCTCTTGCCTGCTCTCATTGTCCTGAGCGCGATTGCGTTCGGTTCGATCGCGGCCCAATCGCCCGCGCCGGTCATCATTCAGGCTGTCTCGCCGAGGGGGCCTGCTCCCGCTGCAACCGCCGCGCCGGCGCCAGCTTCCGTCACCGGAGCCAACGCCACCCTGCAGGATTTGCAGGAAATGCAGGCGACGAATGCGGCCACGATTAAAAAGCAGGAAGCGGCTCTCCAGACACTCGACTCCCTGCAGAAGGCCGCCGAGGAAATCAAGATTTACAGCAAGCGCGGCTAAGGGCGCGCAAACTTCTAGTTCATCCGCGGCTCCGCCGCTCTGAGCGCGGCGTGATCGTTAGGTTGGACGCAAACCCCTTCTTTGCCGCTGCCTGCCGCCGTGCAAATTCGGCGTAACCTGCTTACTTTGCAGCCCGTAAATCCCGTATCGCCTGCTCATGAACGACGAAGAATCTGTCGCCGAAGACATCGCTGCCGCCGCTTTGCCCTCTGCCCACGAAGGTCCGCCGATGACGGAACTGGAGCGGATACGTCATTCCTCCGCCCATGTTCTCGCGACTGCCATCCTGCGGCTTTGGCCGGAGGCGCAATTTGCGGCCGGTCCGCCGGTTGAGAATGGCTTCTATTACGATCTCGAGCTGCCGCACCGGATCTCACCCGAGGACTTCGAAAAGATCGAGGTCGAGATGAAAAAAGAGATCAAGGCCAACCATCGCTTCGAGCGCAGCGAAGTCTCACGCGCCGACGCCCTCGCGATGGCAAGCCGAGGTGAACTGGCCGCTCTCGGCGCGCGGCCTGAACCGAGCAAGTTCAAGCTCGATATTATCCAGAACATTCCGGACGACGAGACGATCACGATCTATCGCAATGGCGACTTTACCGATCTCTGCGCCGGTCCGCACGTCATGCGCACGGGCAACATCGGCGCCTTTCGCCTAACGACTGTGGCCAGCGCCTACTATAAGGGGGACGAGAAAAACCCACAGCTCCAGCGCATCTACGGCACCGCCTTCAAAAACAAAACCCAGCTCGACGAATATTTCGCCATGCTCGAGGAGGCGAAGAAGCGCGACCATCGCAAGCTCGGCAAAGAGCTCGAGCTTTTCACCTTCGACGACGACGTCGGGCCGGGTCTGCCGCTTTGGCTGCCGCGGGGCGCGGCCATCATCGAGGAGCTGGAAAAGCTCGCGAAAGAAACCGAATTCGCCGCCGGTTACCAGCGCGTCCGCACCCCGCATATCGCGCGTGAGAATCTCTACCTGACGAGCGGCCACCTTCCCTACTACGCCGACTCCATGTTTCCGCCGATGGAGTTGCATGACCACGGCGAGGAACAGGGAGCCAGCGACAAGTATTACCTCAAGGCGATGAACTGCCCGCATCACCACAAGCTCTTTGGCGCCGTCCCCCGAAGCTATCGCGACCTTCCGCTCCGGCTCGCGGAGTACGGCACGAACTACCGCTACGAACAGTCGGGCGAACTCTTCGGCCTCATGCGCGTCCGTGCCCTGCAGATGAACGACGCCCACATCTACTGCACCGCGGAGCAGTTCGAAGACGAGTTTAACGCCGTCAACCAGATGTATTTGAAGTATTTCAAAATCTTCGGGATCGAGAAATACGTCATGCGCTTCTCGACTCACGACCCAGCCAAGCTCGGCCAGAAGTTCGTCGACAACTCGCCCCTCTGGCTCAAGACCGAGTCGATGGTCCGCGGCGTCCTGCAACGGAGCGGGATCAACTATGTGGAAGTGCCTAACGAAGCCGCCTTTTATGGACCGAAGATCGACGTCCAGGTCTGGAGCGCGATCGGGCGCGAATTCACGATCTCGACCAACCAGGTCGATTTCGCTGTCCCGGAACGTTTCGGCCTCGTCTACAAGGACAGTGACAACACCGAGAAAACCCCGCTCTGCATTCATCGGGCGCCGTTAGGCACGCACGAGCGTTTCATTGGTTTTCTGATCGAGCATTACGCGGGTAATTTCCCGCTCTGGCTCGCGCCGGAACAGGTCCGCATCCTCCCGATTGGAAACGAAGCGCCGCTCCTCGAATACGCCCGCGGCATTCAAGCCGAATTGCGCGCCCGTGAAGTCCGGGCCGAGCTCGACGCGAGCAGCGATCACATCAAAGCCAAAATCGCCAATGCCGAGCAGATGAAAGTGCACACGATGCTTGTGATCGGGAACCGTGACATGGAAGCCAATGCCGTCAGCCTGCGCGTCCACGGCCGGGGAAACCTCGGAGCGAAGCCGCGCGACGAAATGATCGCGGAAATCCTGCGGTCGATCAGCGAACGCCGCGCCCTTTAGTTCGTCGAACCGGGGGGAGCGGTCTCCGCCGGCCGCGATTCCTGCCACGGCTTTGGGAAAATGCTTTGGCCATCTCCGGGCGCATATCGTAGAAGACGAGCAGCGCCGCATAGAGCGCCAGGGAAATAAGGAAGCCTCGCCGGCCGAAAACACTGAGCCCGTAACAGCATAGGTCCCGATCAAAGTGACCTATGCCGCAGAGGCGGCCTTCGAGTGCCGCCGATCCTGCGCGAGGTCGCCGATCCAGCCGGCTTATCCGGCCGAGTAAGCGATCGCCAATAACCGCCAGAGTTAGCTGATCGCCGGCAATCCGCTCTTCTTCAGGCGCTCGATCCGATCGTCGAGATCGGCGCGGCGAATCAGATCGAGCACGCGCAGGTGATCCGGCTCAAGGCAAAAAAGGAGACGATATTTATCCGAGACGCGCGCCCGCAGCACGCCGGGATAAGCCTTGAGCTGTTTGATCTCCTGGAAAGCGCCCGGTTCTCCTGCTGCCAGCCTCCCGAGCCGATTCATTGTCGCGCGGCTGGCGTGCTTCGGGAAGCGCTCCAGCGTCTCCAGGAACCCCTTCGGAAATTGAATCAGCCGCACAGGCTGATTTCCCTCGACCTCGTATTTCTCGTCCGTTTCGGCGTCCTCAGAGGCTTTCGCCGCTGCGACCTCCGCCTTGAGCTGCTCCACCACCCGGCCTTGCTTATCCATCGCCCGGCGCAGCCCAAGTCTTTCTTGGTTCAAGCATGTCCACGGCGACATCACCTTCGCCCTGCTCGAGATGTCGGAGGCGGAACTTCGCAAGCGCGGCCCCGAACTTCTGGCGGGCGTCCCGGCGCAGTACGACCCGATGCCGGTGCTACGCAATCTGGGCGTCCCGCAGCTCTGGATCCTCGGCTCAGACGATACCGACGCCCCGAGCGCCGAGACGGTGCGGCGACTCCGCGGGCTCATGGCGGAGGAAAAGCCGATCGTCACGGCGGTCTTTCCGCACGCCGACCACGGCATCTACGAATACGAAACAAAAGCAGACGGAACCCGCGTCTCCACCCGCAATCCCGATGGCTATTTCGCGATGATGCGCGATTTCATCCGTACCGGCCGCATCGGCCAACACTACGGCACAAGCGTCATCTACCGCTCGGGCCGCGACGAATCATCCCCCGATGAGGCCAGGAAATAGTTTGAATGACGCCGGCTGCGTGATCTACCGCCGACCAGCGCCAGCGCCAGCACGCCGCGAGAATGCCTTTCCGCCTCCGAGACGGCAAGTTTCCTCGCTTCGGGGTGCATCCTGCAGGAAAATGATCCATCTCCCGCGCGGGAGATTGCGCTCGCCCTAATCCGGTAACGCATCGACTCGATGCGCCGAAGCGCTGCCGGCCGATGCCACCATGATGCAGGCGATCGCGCCCCACTGCAGCCAGCTTAAATGTTCGTGCAGCAACACGAATCCGGCCACGGCGCCGAGCACCGGATCAAGACTCAGGAGGACGCCGAGGGTGCGGGTCGGAATCTGTGGCATCGCGATCATTTCCAAGGAATACGGCAGTGCACTTGCCACCAGGGCCACGACGCAGCCGGCGAGCAGGATGTGCGGCGCCAGCAGCGCGCTCCCGTTTTCTGCGAGGCCGATCGGCACGATGAAGAGAGAACTCACCAGCATGCCGAGCGCGGTCGAGCGACCGCCGTGCGAGGTGCCGGCGCGCCGCCCGTAAATGATATAGAGCGCCCAGCA
Organism: Chthoniobacterales bacterium; assembly: GCA_036490855.1. GTDB lineage: Bacteria > Verrucomicrobiota > Verrucomicrobiia > Chthoniobacterales > UBA10450 > Palsa-1392. The sequence goes on along the minus strand of DASXDC010000124.1, from coordinate 2,648 downwards.
GCCTCCGGCCAGCAAAGCCAGCGCCACTCCCTGCAGCGCGAGACGCTGACTATTATGGGATAGTGGCAGCAAGGCGAGCAGGCCGAGCACAGCCAGCGCAATCCAGACAAAGTCGATCGCGCGACGAGAAGCGAAGACCGCCACCGCCAACGGCCCGGTGAATTCAATCGCCACCGCCAGCCCGAGCGGGATGGTCTTGAGCGCGCCGTAGAAGGAGAGGTTCATGCAGCCGAGAGCCAGGCCATAAATGATCACCGCGCGCGCCTCGTGCCGCGCCAGTCGCATCCGCCAGGGGCGCCAGACGATGCAGAGCATGACCGCGGCGAGCCCGGTGCGCAGGGCGGTGGTGCCGGCGGCGCCGACCAGCGGGAAGAGGCCTTTGGCAAGGGAGGTGCCGACCTGAAAGCAGGCCATCGCGATCATCAGGATGATGATCGGGACAATCAAAGAAGCGGCGCGGCCGTCGGGCGATTTCATCTCGCTGTTTAACAAATCGCGGCGACCTCGCAGAGTAGCATCCGGCGCGATTTAGATCGCCTGCGCTGTTTCTGCCCTAGAACTTGATCGAAACGGCCATCTGACTCAGCGTCTGCGGTTTGAAGCGCCACTTGCGCAGAGCCTCCAGCGCCGCTGCATCCAGCCGGTTATCACCCATCGTCCGAAGCGTTTGCACCGAAGTTACTAACCCGGTCTTGCGATCGATCTGCAGCCGGAAGGTCCCCTCGCCGCCCGGATGTTCCCAGCGCACCGCCAGAGGGATCTTCGGGTAGGGCGACTCAAGCACGTCGCCTTCCGCCTGACGAAGTGTCCGCTGCTCCTGCTCACCCGCGATCGAGAAGGACACGGGGACGTAAACTTTGTTGATCGTATGCGGCTTCGCGCGCCACCGCCGCAGCGTTGCGGTCACCGTCTCATCCAGCGATGCAGAGCCGGCAGACTTAATGACCGTCACTTCTTGGGCCACTCCGGTTTCGCGGTTAAAACGTATGAGGTAACCGCCCTCGCCCTCGCGATATTTGTAGAGCTCCGACACCGGATACTTCGGAGAAGGATGAAAGAGCAGGTCCGCCTGAGCTCCGGCACTGGAAACGACAGTGGTGTCCTTGCCGTCGCTTTTCGATAAGGCCACATCAGGAAGGTTGAGCGCCAGCAAAGCCACCACGCAAAAAGGGAAAGGACGCATGAGATCCTCGCTACCAGCCCGACTCGGGAGCGGTCAAGACAGATCGGCGTCCGCCGGACGCGTTAGTGTCCCACGATCGCCAGATAGCGGCTCGCGAATCGAGCGAACTCGCAGCCGACGATTCATGATTCACGCAGCGAAGACGACAACCCGGGAGCGCGTGCGCCTCGCACGCCGATCTCGGCGCCCCGCCGAGATGAACTTTCGTCCGATAGCGTCCATCTATGATCCCGTTAGAGCTTGACCTTGCGCGCCGCGCCGCCCACTCTCGGCTTCGCTACCTCAGCTTGGGAGAACCAAAATGAAACATATACCGCCGTTACTCGCGCACCTGCCAGCATTCCGCCGCCCTGCTTTCCGTAAGACAGGCGCGCTATTTCTCGCCGCGGTCTTATCCTGCGCTGCTGCCCACGCGGCGCCCCGCAAGGATTCAATCATTGGCACCTGGAATCTCGACGAAGCCGACTCGACTTTCACCCCCGGCATCAGCAAGAACAAGAGAGTGGTCTATACCCGCCAGCGCGACGGGCAGCTGCGGGTCGAGTCCACCATCGAGCGGGTAAAAAAGAACGGCGAAAAAACCGAAACCCAATCCATCTGGGTCGGTCGCATCGATGGCAAACGCTACCCTGTGAGCGGCAGCCCGACCTATGACGAGATCGCCTACACCAAGACCGGATTCACCGCTTATAAGAAGGGCAAGGTCGTCATGACCGGCACGATCAACTACCAGAACAAGGGCAAAACGCGGATCGTCACCGCCAACGGCCTAACGAGCCGCAAGAAGAAACTCGAAAGCACCGCGATCTACGCCAAAGAATAGGCGGTGAAGCCGCTTGCGAAAGGGCGTCTTCTATCAGAACGATCGCCCGACCAAGACGGAAAGTACGCGCCAGCTCCTGGCTCTACTTTAAGCCGTAGATTTCGACCAGGGCCGCGCTTTCAGACGTCCTCCGACCAGATCGCGCACTCGTTCCCGCTCGGTTCGGTGAAATGAAAGCGCCGCCCGCCGGGAAAACAGAAAATATCTTTCGTGATCTTGCCGCCGAGATCAATGACGCGCTGCCGCGCTTCCTCCAGCCGCGGATGATAGAACACGACCAGCACGCCGCCCGATGCAGTCGTCGAGCGCCCCTCAGCCCGCGCGAACCCACCCGCAATTCGTCCATCTTCAAACGAAGTGTAATCCGGCCCGTAATCGGTGAACTTCCAACCAAACAACTGCTCAAAGAACGACCGCGTTGCCGCCAGGTCCGCCGCTTGAAACTCGATGTAATCAATCTGGTTATCCGCATCCATAGAGGCGTCTAATCTGCGCGAAACCCGCCGATTCTGACAATCCAAAACTTTCCTCTATCACCTTTTGATCCGCGCAACAGGGGGCGCATCACAACAAACCCAACCAGCGCACCGGAAGCGACAAAAGGATCGTTGCTGGTCCTCAACGGTTCCCGGCTACCTCGAG
>DASXDC010000123.1:0-1990 GCA_036490855.1 Chthoniobacterales bacterium | reverse complement strand
GTGCGTTGAGCGCGGAGATTGAAATAAACGTGAAAATAACTCAGCGCCAACTCACGCAGGGTGCGATAAACCGGTTCCCGATATCGGCAGCCGGTGAAATTGGATTTCGCAATCGCCCCCCAGTGCCCGCGTTCTTTGAAGATCGCCAACACGTGGTCGGTATCGTTATCGGCCTCGAGATCGAGCAGGAGCGGAGGGTAACCGAGCAGGCGCAGGGCAGCCGCAGCGAAGGTGGCGCCCTCGAGGCAATGCGCGGTCCGCTCGCGCAAGACGACGCGCGGCGACCAGGCGGTCGGCGCGAGATGGTAGGCGATGTCGTCGAGAAACCGCTGGATGCCGAGCGGGTTCTTGAGGGCGCGAAGCCGGCGAAGCTCGGAAGGAGAAAACAAGAGAGGATAAAATTTAGTGTTCCCGCCTGTGACTGATGAGCCGGCGGATTTTGTCTTTTCCTGAAACGAAAGCGTGCGTCAGAAAAGCGCCGGAGCGAATCATCGATCCGGTCAGGTCCACGGTTTTATTGCTGCCAAAGTCATTCCATTCCCAGGGGCATGGGGCGGAAGATAAAGAACAGTCCGGAGGGTTGAAAGCGAAATACGGCCGTCGAGAACGGTGACACGCGTTACTTCCCTGGCGCGCGATCATTTAATGAAATGACCCGAGCCGGCAGTACGACCAAGGAGAAGTAATGATCGCCTGCCCTGACTGCGGCCTGCTCGAAGAGCTGCCGGTCTTGAGTGAAGGCGCGACGGCGGAGTGCAATCTCTGCGGCGGGGATCTCGAGCGGACGAGGGGGCGCAGCATCACCGCCGGCCTCGCCTGCGCTCTCGCGACATTCTTCCTCCTCTTTCCCGGGAATATATTGCTGCTCATGAGCGTGCGCATTTTCGGGATGCATAATCAAAGCCGGCTTAGCACCGGCGTATTCGCGCTCTGGGATCACGGTTGGATTTTGCTCGCGGCGATGACGGGCGCATTTGCGGTTTTTCTGCCCTTCGTTCGTTTCGGGTTGCTCTCCGCGGTCCTCGGGGCGGTCCGATTAGGTTATCGGCCGCGCTGGCTGGGACCGGCTTTTCGTTGGGCGCTCTGGCTCGACACCTGGGCCATGCCCGATGTTTATTTGCTGGCAGGGTTTGTCGGTTATTACCGGCTTAGTCATGCCGGGCCAATGTCGGTCGCACTCCACGCCGGCGCTTATTGTTTTCTAGCCGCCGGTTTTCTCGCCATGCTCTCGCGCGCGTCGACTGACCGGCGCACCGTCTGGCGCGCAGTCGCTCCCGAAGCCGAAGTGGCGGCCGATGAGGAAGCTCTTTCCTGCACCACCTGCGATCTCATCCAGCCGATCGACTGCGAAGGGCGCGATTGCCCGCGGTGCGGCGCGCGGCTCCGGATGCGCAAGCCGCACTCGGTCGCCCGCGCCACCGCCCTAACGATCGCAGCTTTTGTTCTTTTCTTCCCGGCCAACATCCTGCCGATGAACACAACGGTGCAGATGGGGAGCACGGTGAACTACACGATTTTCCAAGGCGTGCGCGAGCTTTTCAAGGCCGGTCTTTGGCCGTTAGGCGTGATTATATTCTGTACCAGCATCGGCATTCCGGCCGTGAAGATCTTCGGGATGGGCTGGCTCCTTTGGTCGGTGCGGCGGCGTTCGACCGCTCATCTCGGGCTGAAGACGAAGCTTCACCGCTTCATCAACGAAGTCGGACGCTGGTCGAATGTTGATCCCTTCACGATCACCGTCTTCGTGCCATTGATGACCTTCGGCGCCTTCGCGTCCTCGAAGGCCGGCTGGGGCTCGACTGCTTTCATCGCGGTCGTCGTTCTCACGCTCCTCGCCACCATGTCATTTGATTCGCGACTCCTTTGGGACGCGGCGGAAAAGAGAGAGTGATGAGCGAAAAGAACGAGCCCGATCTTTCCGAGCAACGCCGCACGAGCGCGGTGCGCGCGAGCAAGAAAAGCAGTTGGTGGCCGGGCTGGATCTGGTCTG
>DASXDC010000122.1:0-6954 GCA_036490855.1 Chthoniobacterales bacterium | reverse complement strand
GCGCGATCGGAAACCAGTCACCTATCAGGAATGGCTGACCCAGAAATCTGAAAGCGGCATTCCGCAACCTGAGATGGCATGAGCCGCTGCGATCTTCATCTGCACTCGAAGTTCAGCGATCGATCGGAGGATTGGCTCTTCCGCCGCTTCGATTTCCCCGACAGCTATACCGATCCGGAGGAAATTTATGCGCGGGCGAAGCAGGCCGGAATGGATTTCGTCACCATCACTGATCACGATACCATCGAAGGCTGCCGCGCGATTCTTCATCATGGCGACGCATTTTTCAGCGAGCAGGTGACGACCTTTTTCCCACAGGACCCATGCAAAATCAGTTTGCTCGTCTGGGGAATTTCCGAGGCGCAACACGCGGAGATCGCGCGGTTGCGAGACAATGTTTTCGACTTGCAAACTTTCCTGCAAACGGAGGAAATCGCTCACGCTGTCGCGCACCCGCTTTACAGCATCAATGGGAAGCTCACGACGTCGCACCTCGAGCGGCTCATCCTGCTCTTCCGGCATTTCGAGGGAGTGAATGGACTGCGTGATGAGCTCCTGAGCGACCTCATCCGGCACATCCTCGCCCACCTCACGCAGGCGAAAGTGGAGGAGTTCGCGAGACGCCATGATCTCGCGCCGACTCATCCGGAGCCGTGGAAAAAAATTCTGGTTGGCGGATCCGACGACCACGGCGGTCTTTTCATCGGGTCGGTGTTTACTGAAACGGCGAGCGCGCGCACGCCTAACGAGTTTCTGGCGCAGGTCCGCGCTGGTCGTTGCAGGCCGCATGGGGAGGGCGGTACGCCGCTCGCTCTCTCCCACGGTTTTTACAATACACTTTCCTGTTTCATCCAGGATCGCTTCACGCAAAAACTCGGACCAAGCGCCGGGCTGGTGGAAAAGATGTTCTCCCGATTCATGGAAGGTCTCGACCCGACGGAGTTTACCCTCAAGGAAAAGGCCGGGTTCGTCGCGCAGGGCGTGCTCTCGGGAAAAATTTTCGAGCTCGCGAAACCGGGCAACATCTCCCTCTGGCGCGAACTCTCCGGATACTTCGCACAACCGGAAGTGAAGGCGCGTCTGGCGCGTGAAGTATCGGGCGAAACCGAACCGGAGCGACGGACTTTCCTGATGGCGAACGCCGCCTGCGAGCAGCTTGCGTTTCGGTTTTTCGAAAAATTCGTGCAGCAACTTAATGCCGGGAATGTGATCGAGAGCATCCAGGCGCTGGCCAGTATCGCGCCGATCCTCGTCGTTCTCGCGCCCTACATTTATGCATTCCATAGCCAGGCGCCGTCGCGCCGCTGGCTGCGCGAGATCTGTCGCGACTTCACGGGAGCGATTCCGCCCGTCCTGCAAAATACGAAGCGCGCCTGGTTCACCGACACGCTCGAAGACGTGAATGGCGTCTCGACCACGATCCGCAAAATGGCCGCGGAAGCGTGCGCGGCCAGGAAAGAACTCGTCGTCGTGACATCGCGCGGGGAGCTGACCCTCGATGGTTTGCCGATCAAGAACTTCAAACCGATCGGTGAGTTCGAGCTGCCGGAGTACGAGCTGCAAAAGCTCAGCTTCCCGCCGATTTTGCAAATGCTCGATTACATTCAGCGCGAGAATTTTTCCGAGATCATCATCAGCACGCCGGGACCGATTGGACTCACCGCGCTCCTTGCCGGCAAGATGCTCAACCTCGAGACGAGCGGAATTTATCACACTGATTTCCCGCAGTACGTCCGCATCCTGACCGAGGATAGCTTTCTCGAAAGTCTCGCCTGGAAATACATGCAATGGTTCTACGGCCAGCTCGACACGATCTTTGTCAATTCCGAGCAGTATCGCCAAAGTTGGATCGATCGCGGAATCGACGCCGCCAAGTTGAAGATCCTGCCGCGCGGACTGGACACGCGTCTCTTCGCGCCCGGACGGAGTGAGCCGGATTTTTGGAAGAAATTTGGGAGTGATGGCGCCGGCGTTCGTCTCTTGTTCGTTGGGCGCGTCTCGAAGGAGAAGGATCTCGACATTCTCGTCCAGGCTTTTCACAGCCTGCGGGAAGAGAAAGTCCCGGTGCAATTATCGATCGTCGGTCACGGCCCTTATGCGGAGGCGCTAGCCCGAGCGATGCCCGCTGCCTGCTACACCGGTTATCTCAGCGGCACAGAGCTGGCTCGTGCCTACGCCTCCTCTGATCTTTTCGTTTTCCCGAGCACGACCGATACCTTCGGCAACGTCATTATCGAAGCGCAGGCGGCGGGGTTGCCCGTCGTCGTCTCTGATGTCGGCGGACCGCGCGAACTCGTCGTCGATGGGGTGAACGGACTCATTACCAGGGCGCTCAACGTCGCCGACTTCACCGCGGCGATTCGCCGCCTGGTCGAAGATGAAACCCTCCGCAAAGAGATGAGCGCGGCCGCGCGCCGGAGCGTGGAGGATCGCAGTTGGCCAAGCGCTTTTCGAAAATTCTGGGCGGCGACGGAGATCGTCTAGACGTTTTCATCGGGCCCGGACGGCGTGGAGATGACTTCGTTAGGCAAGAATGCGCCGAGGACCGGGGATGAGCTCTCCATCGTCCGACGACTCCTCGCTTGCTTTTCGGTCGGATCGAGATAGGAGGCAGTGAAGCGGGCCTCTCCGCTCGTCTTTAACAACGAAACAAAAAAATCATGAAAAAAGCCTTCCTTTTCTCCGTGGCGTTGGGCGCGATGATCGTTCTGGGCGGCTGTGCCAATAAAAATCGAACCGCCGATACCTCCGCTTCCCGCGCCGGACTCGTCGATCGCGGTTCGGTCGCTCCGGTCGGCGGCGGACCGGCTGGACCCGGCAGAATTCAACAGCGGACCCAGCCCTAACGAGTCGCGGGGCGGCGACGACCGGGCTGGCCTAACGATGGCGCTTTCCGACCTTCGGAAGGCGGCGCACCGCAAACTCCCTGGAGTGGTTGATTCCATCCAGCTCCCTTTTCTTCCTGACGAAGCATTGACAAGGCAACGCTAATAATTGGCAACCGACCGGCAGCAGTCCGCCTGCGGGTCGGATAGCATGCCGAGGTGAAATTTATCTCGCGTGCTCTCTTCCTCGGCCTGTTGGCCGGCGGCGTGATTGCTTCCGTTACCGTCCGCGCGGACGAACAATTCTTTGGCTTCGCTCGGGGCACGGAGACGCTACCGGGCGGTCACAGTGAAATCTATCAGTTCGCGACTCTCCGGACCGGAAAGGTCGATGGCACTTATTACGGCTCGGACTACGAAACAGAAATCGAATATGGTTTCACCGATCAATTCCAGGCTAGCCTCTCGGTCGAGAACCATTATTTTTATAACCGCAACGTACCGGATCTGCCTAACCGAAACAACTTTCGCTTCGGCGGCTTTGAAGCTTCCGGAAAGTATCGATTCCTGAGCCCGTTTAAGGACCCGATCGGCCTCGCCCTCCGGGTCGAAGGCGGTTATCTCCTGAATGACGAAGTCGATGGTCTGAAACAGCACGAGCGTTACATCAAGCCCGAGATCGATCTGCAGAAAGACTTCCTCGACGACACGCTCATCACCGTCCTGAGCTTTGGCGTTGAAGGAGCCTGGGGTAAGCAGCCGGCGGAGCAATATCCAAAGGAACTTGCGTTCGAGTCGGCCGGAGGCACGACTTACCGCTTCGCTCCCAACTGGTATGCCGGAATCGAAGCGCATTATCGCACGGAGTATCCGCAGTTCGATTTCGACAACTTCGAGCATCGCGTTCTCTATGCCGGTCCCTCCATCCATTATGCGCAGGAACGCTGGTGGGCCACGCTCACCTGGAACTATCAGATTTACGGCAAGGGAGTCGATGAGCCTAACGACGGCCAGACTTTTGCCGAGGAGCAGCGCCACGAATTCCGGCTCAAGGTTGGCGTTAATTTTTGATCCGTCTTGAAACCACAATTGATCTTCATCGCCGCGCCGCTTTCTGCCGCTCTCGTCAGCACCGGTTTCGCCGTCACCTACCTCACGCCGACGCAGGCGCAGGAGGCGATTTTTCCCGGGCAGAAGTTCACTCCCTTCTCGTTTGCGCTGACTGATCCGCAACGAAAAGCGATCGAAGAGAAAAGCCACGTCCGCCTCACCGATACGCCTCCCAGCGTCTGGCGAGTCGGTAACGGCGGCTGGTTCATCATCGACAAAGTCATCGGCAAACATGACTTCATCACCTATGCGGTAGGTTTGACCGCCGAAGGTGCAGTCCGCGGAATCGAGATCATGGATTATCGCGAGAGCTACGGCGGGCAGGTCCGCGATCCGAAGTGGCGCGTGCAATTTACCGGCAAGACAAAACATGATCCGCTCAAGCTCGATCTCGACATCAAAAACATCAGCGGCGCGACGCTCTCCTCGCGTCATCTGACCGACGGGGTCCGTCGCGTCCTGGCTTTGCACGATGTCGCCCTGCATTAAAGCGCGGCGCGCGCGGCCGCTCCTCGGCACCTTTGTCGAGATCGGGCTTTCTGCGCCTAACGAGAGCATCTTGCGGCGCGCGTTCGCGGTTGGTTTCATCGCCATCGCCGAAGTGCAGCGCTTGATGAATCGCCACGACCCGGCGAGCGAGATCAGCCGCCTGAATCGCGCCGCACTCCAGCGCAAGGTTTCCCTCCATCGCTGGACGTTTACCGTCCTGCGCACCGCGCAAAGCTTGGCAAGCGAGAGCGGTGGAGCGTTCGACGCGACTCGGGGTCCAGGAAGCAGTTGGCGCGACCTTCTTATCGACGACGCGGGCGCAGTCCGATTTCGGCGTCCGCTCAAGCTCGATCTCGGCGGGATCGCGAAAGGCTTCGCCGTCGATCGAGCGGTCGACGCGGTGCGGAAGGCCGGAGCGATCGCGGGCATCGTGAACGCCGGCGGCGACCTGCGCGCCTTCGGCGACGAACCTCAGTCCATTCATATCAGACACCCGCTGGATCCGGGACACTCCGCTGGGACGGTGGTTCTGCGCGAGCGCGCGCTCGCAACTTCGGCCGCTTACTTCGCGCCGGCGCTCTTCGATGGTCGATCTGGAGCACCGATCGGGAATGGCGTGAGCGCGACGGTCGCGGCGCCGGATTGCCTGACGGCCGATGGCCTAACGAAAATCTCGCTCGCCCTGGAAACGGAGGCGGCAAGGATTCTGGCGCGGCACGACGCGGAAGCTTTCTTGCTGCGCGGGAATTCATCTCCGTGCTGGCTTCGCCGACAGTGATGCGGCGCAATTCAGTTCGGCTCAGTCGCCGCCATGAATGGTTCGTCTACGCAGTAGCTGCGGCGGTATTTTTCACCGGCGCAGCTTGGGCCGCGGTGCACTATCTTCTCGCTCCGCCTAACGACTTTGGAATCGCGGGCGCGGGTCAAAGCTGGTGCTTGAAACTGCACGGCGCGGCCGCCATGGCCGTTCTCGTTCTGCTTGGGTCGCTGCTTCCACTGCATCTGAAATTTGCATGGCGCGCGGGACGAAATCTGCGCACTGGCCTTTCGCTTCTCGCGCTGTTGGCGTTCCTCGTTTTCACCGGCTACGGATTGTATTACTTCGGCGACGAACGATTGCGAGCCTGGACGGGCGCGGCGCATCTCTGGGGGGGCCTGATGCTGCCGGTAATCATGTCGATGCACGTCTGGCGTGGGAAAACCTCGCGCGTAAAGCTCCGGCTGAATCAGTGTACGACTAACGAATAGACCTGCCAAAGCCAAGGAGGCCGCTGGCGAGGTTGACGCAGCGCATGAGTGACGAAAATCGATTCACGCTATGGGCGGGCGCGGCGGATTTCCCTGCACCGGCGGAATCCCGGGCGGCAAACCCGGGGGCGCGAGTGGAGGCGGCGCGGCCGGCCTAACGACGGCCCAGACATCATAGGAGTCGCCAAACTGCCGGATGAAGCAGAGCGGATAGCTGAAGAGAAACATCACGAGCGGCAGCAGGATGACCGTTCCGACGTATGGCAATATCGTTAGGCAACAAGTCAGGCAGGTCGCGAGGCAGGCAAACATTCCGACTGCGATGCAGAGCAGGAAATAAAAGAGAGCGAAAAGAAGAAATGGAACTGGATATCCTGCGATCAACCCCCAGATCGCGCGAAAAGCGACCATCGCTCCGCAGCGCTGCCGATACATCACCGGCACAAGGAATTTCAAGATGAGCAGAACGACAAGGGCGATGAGCAGGAGGACCACCCCGATGAGAATGATCACCGCCAGCGGGAGCGCCGGGTTGCGCCCACGCCAGCTGAGCGCGAAGAGCAGCGCGAGGCCGCCGAAAACCACCATGCTGCTGAACGTCACGACAAGCTGCGTGAGGAAATAGCTGTTGCCCTCCGCGTGATACTCCCGCCACGGCTGCACGATCGCGGCTCGGTTTCGCACGATGCAGTCGGTGAAGATGAACCGGCCGCGGGAGTTCAGCCAAAGCACGAGGACGACGAGGACGAGGACAACGAGTCCGAGACCGATCACTACCGGAATGGCCCACGGCGGCGCATGATCGAACGAGATCGCTTTTCCATGAGTCTGCGTTTTCCAACTCCAGTCGCCATTTCTGAAGCCGCGGAAATTGAAGAAGCCTCCGCTGAAAAATGTCGCGAGCCAGCCGGCGAAACCGATCACGAGCCATTTCACGAAATCGAAAGGCTGAAAAAGAACGCGTCGCGTGACTTCCCAAGCCTCCTCGAAAGGGGCGAAGATTTCGATCGGTCGCTCGCTTGGTTCCATTCCGCGATTCCAAACAATCGACCCACGAAAGGCAAGATCGCGCTGACGTTTCCGCGGCCGGAGAAAAATTAGTCGGTGCCGAAGTAGCGATCGCCCGCGTCGCCGAGTCCGGGCACGATATAACCGGCGGCGTTAAGTTCCGGATCGATCGCCGCGGTCACGATCGGCACGTCCGGATGCGCGCGCTGCATCTCTGCGAGTCCGGCTGGACAAGCAAGGATGCAGATCAACTGGATTCGGATTGCACCGGCGG
>DASXDC010000121.1:0-2250 GCA_036490855.1 Chthoniobacterales bacterium | reverse complement strand
TCGCAGGACGAAAACCCGGCCGCGATTCGGTTGCTCGAAAATGAGGCGCAGCCCGCGGAGCTGCTTCTCGCGGTCCGGCCGGAAATCGCTTTCCTCGCTGAAGAGTTCCCCGAGCAGGCTGGACAGCTCGTCCAGATCCTCTGAGATCGCCGGTTGGATGACCACTTCGCTCACCGCAGATGGTTATTCCATATTCGACCAGTGGTGGCAATGGGCTTATCGCGTCCCAGGCGGCGGCGGCGTTGACAAACCAACCCTCGCCCCTACAGTAGCGATTCTTTCAACGCCCGGCAGCGGGATTTCTCTATGAAACGCACCTTACAGCGATCGAAGCGAACCCGGAAGCAACAGCACGGTTTTCGCGCCCGCATGAGTACCAAAGGGGGCCGTGCAACCCTCGCCCGTCGCCGTCAGCGCGGCCGGAAGCGTCTCCTGCCGAAGGGCGTTGAGATCCCATTCGCGCGTCACACCCAGTCGTAGACGACCCACCGCCTAACGATCGAGTTCCTGCAGTGGCGCGGCGTAACCGGTCAGCTCGAGATAGCCGCGCCCGGTAATGGTTTTGCCCGCGCGGGTGCCAATGAGATCGAACGCGCCCTCCCAATAATCGAGCGCGCCAAGCGCCAGTTCCTGCTTCGGCAACAGCGGTCGAATCTCGAAGTCCAGTTCCATCCGCGGCACGACGACCCGCCACCCGATGGGATAGCGCGCTTTTGTCGCGCTGCTTTGCCAGTAGGATTGCGGCGTCATTTGAAAATCAGCGCTCGTTAGGGGAAATGACGTTCCATCGGCGCGCACGAAAGTGCCGCTCGAGATCGGATCGAATTTGCCGTTGGTGAGGCGCATTTCGTAGAGCATCAGGTCGCTTCCATCGCCGAATTGCGCCGAGACCCAGTCCCAGCCGGCCTGCCCCGGCGCGAGCTGATTGGTCGCCCATTCGTGATCAAACCAGCTCAGGCCGGTGACTGAGAACTTTTCCTGCCGCACCCGCATCCAGCCGGAGGTCGTTAGGCGGGTGATGGAGTAATAATGGGAGGCGTGGCCGACGCCCGCCGCTTTCCGGCTGATGCCGCCCTCGCCGTGGATGACCGGCGGCTTCTCCGGCTCCAGATGCAGCTCGATCTCCGTATCCTTCGCCTTCGCTGCCAGATCGAAGGCTCCGTTCTTTTCCATTTGCAGCGTCCAACAATCGATCCACGCCAGCCGCTTGCCTTCGTCAAATCCCGCCTCTCCGAAGCTTCCGCGACTCGCCTTGTCGTGGAAGATAAACTCCTTCCCCGCCGCATCCGTGATCGTGAAATGCGCGAACTTCAGGTCATCTACGATGAAGCGGGAAGTCGTTCCTGCACGTTCCTCCGGAGGTCGGATTCCCTGACGGAAAAAAGTCAGCTCATACCCGAAGCGCCGGCCATTCGCGGTCGTTAGGTTACCGGTGAAATACCACCACTCCGTTTTGAAATCCGAATGCGCATGATGATCGCGCGGGAAGTGATACTGCCAGCCCGGCTCCGCCACTTTCCATCCCGCTGCGAGAAAAATCAGGCCGAGCGCCGCCACGACAAAATTGGAAATGCTCTTCATTCGCTCCGGACCGCCTCCGCGATCTCGAGGCGTCCCGCGCGCCAGGCCGGAATCCACCCTGCCACGACCGCCGCCACCACGATCCAAGGCGGCGTCGACGCGAGCGACCACCAAGGAAAGGCGAGCCGAATTGTCCAGCCAAAAAACGCGCGATTGATCACTCCGGTGAGGACGAGCGACAGACATAAACCTGAAGCCATTCCCAGGACGCTCGCGAGCAGCCCGATCATACCACTTTCCCAGAGCAGCAGTCGCCGGATTTGGCCGGCGGAGGCGCCAATCGCCCGCAGAACGGCGAGCTCCCGTGAGCGCTCGGTGACCAGCGTCGTTAGGCCGAGAAAGATTCCGATGACTGCGACGAGAACCGCGATCGTGCGCAGGACGTAGGTGACAGCAAACGTCTGGTCGAAGACCTCGAAGATGCGGCGGCGCAGGAGGCGATTCGAGTAAATCGAGAACTCTCCGCTTCGGCTGAAACGTTCTCGAAAATCCTGCGCAACTCTCTCCGGTTGCGCCTTCGGTTTCAAATAAAGCGCAATGCTGTTGACCCGATCGTCGTGCCAGAATTTGTCGAAGTTTTGCGCGCTGAGAAAAACCGTCCCCTGGTCTCGCGTGTAGTCGTAAAAGATGCCGGCGATCGGGAAATCGCGCAATCCTTCCGGCGTTGGC
>DASXDC010000120.1:0-6889 GCA_036490855.1 Chthoniobacterales bacterium | reverse complement strand
CAGGGCGGGAAGGCGCTGCTTTTCGAGCAGCCGTTGATCGATGGGCAGCTGTCGAAGTTTCCGGTCGCGATTAACACGATGGGCTCTGAGAAACGGATGGCGCTCGCGTTGCAAGTGGGAAATATGGGCGACCTGGCGCAGGAGATTTCGCTCATCCTGAAGGCGAAACCGCCGACCGATTTGCGCGAAGGCTGGACGCTCCTGAAGCAGGGCATCAACCTGCTGCACGCGCGCCCGAGACAAGTCAAAAGCGCGCCCTGCCAGGAGGTGGTGCAGCGCTTTGACGAATCGCGACCCTCCACCCTCAACTCTCGGCTTTCGCTAAATGATCTCCCCATCCTACAATGCTGGCCGAAGGACGGCGGACGTTTCGTCACCCTGCCTAACGTCCACACGCGCGATCCCGAAACCGGCGCCCGCAACCTCGGAATGTACCGAATGCAGGTCTACGACAGCCTAACGACCGGGATGCACTGGCAAGTCCACAAGGTCGGGGCGCGGCACGGCAAGCTCTACTACGAGCGCAAGGAGCAGATGCCGGTTGCCGTCACCATCGGAGGGGACCCAGCCTACACCTTCGCCGCGACGGCTCCCCTCCCCGATGGACTGGATGAGATTCTTTTCGCAGGCTTCGTGCGCAAAAAATCGGTTGAGCTGGTCAAGTGCCTAACGAACGATCTCGAGGTGCCGGCGGATGTCGATTTCGTGCTCGAAGGTTACGTCCAACCGGGCGAGATGCGGGCGGAAGGACCGTTTGGGGATCACACCGGTTTCTATACCGCGGTCGAGGAATACCCGGTTTTTCACCTCACGGCGATCACCCATCGGCGCGAGGCAGTCTATCCGACAACGATTGTCGGCATTCCACCGATGGAGGACTTCTATCTCGGCTCAGCCAGCGTGCGGATTTTCCTTCCGGTTTTCAAAATGAACTTCCCGGAGATGGTCGACATGGCGCTCCCAGCCGAAGGCGTTTTCCACAACCTCGTCTTCGTCAGCATCCGCAAACAATACCCATATCAAGCTTTCAAAGTGATGCACGGGCTCTGGGGAATGGGGCAGATGATGTTCAGCAAATACATCGTGGTGGTGGATGAAGATTGCGACGTGCAGAACACCAGCGAGGTCCTCTTCCGGATGTGCGCCAATACTGATCCGCAGCGCGACAGCACGATCATCACAAACCCGAGCGACTCCCTCGATCACGCCCCGAGCGTGCAGAACGTCGGCTCGCATATGGGCCTGGATGCGACCCGCAAAATGCCGGGCGAAGGTTATGACCGCGGCTGGCCGGAACTGGTGCGCATGAACGAGGCGACCCGACAGCGGGTGGACGAGCTGCGAAAGAAAACGGGTTGATCCCTCGCGAGATCGACCCGTTCTCCAAAGTCGTTAGGGCCGGATGAAGATCCCGCCGGTCGAGGTGTCGCGCACCCAGGCGCCGTGCGGCACGCCGCGGACGTCGATCACGTTATGCGGCGCATAGGGGCTGTAGACGTAGCCGGGAGTGTCGGTAGGGCGGGCATAGGGATAACCCCCGGGAGGAGCATGATAATTTTGGCGTTGATCTTCCTCGATAGCTGCTCCGACCAGAGCCCCCGCCAATGCGCCAGCCCCCGCTCCGATCGCCGCGCCACGAAAATGTCCGGTCGCCGCTCCCCCGATGATCGCGCCTGTCGCGGCGCCAAATCCGGCGCCTTGTCCGACAGGCGTTTCACACGAAGTAAGACCCATCGAGAGAAGGATGGCGGCTGAGGCCGTCAGCATAAGGTACTTTTTCATAATGCTTTGTAATCGAACGTTGCAGCTTCGACGGATGCTCCCGGCGGCTATTCAACAAGCCTTCAGCATCTGCCGCGCGGCATGACCGAGCTTGGCCCATTTGCTCAGGCGATAATCGCGTTCGAAAACGCGGAAGTGGTCCGCTTCCATCCGGCGCAGGAGGGCATGGTAGATGGAGGCCATGATCTCGGCGCTGATCATGGAGCGGCGATCCTCGCGTGGGAGGAGCGCGGCGGCGTTCCGAAAATATTCCTCCGCCCGCGCCGCTTCGAATTGCATCAGCCCGAGAAAGCGCGCGTCGTAAGTGCGCGCGGCGAGATCAGCCTCGGAATAATCAAAGCGCGCCATGTCTTCGCGCGGCAGATAGATGCGGCCGCTCGCCAGATCGGTGCCGACGTCGCGCAGGATATTCGTGACCTGAAGGGCGAGGCCAAGCTCGGTCGCATAGTCGCGACAGGCGGGATTTGTGTAGCCGAAAATCTCGATGCTGACGAGCCCGACCGCGCTCGCCACGCGATAACAATATTCGCGCAAGGCGGCGAAGCTTTCGTAACGGCGGATGGTGAGATCCATCTCCACGCCGTCGATGATCTCGCCCAGCATGGGGGGCGAGATCGGATACTTCGTGATCAGGCTGCGCACCTCGGACGCGAGCGGTGGTTCATCGTTAGTCGGGCCGCTGAGCGACGCGCGCCAGCGCACGAGCCGGCGCGCTTTCTCCTCCGACGGAAAGGAAGTCGAGTCTGCGATGTCGTCGATCAGGCGGCAGAAGGCGTAGAAGGTGGTGATATCGCGGCGGCGTTCCGCGCCTAACGATAGGAAGGCGAAGGCGAGGTTGGAATTGCTCGCGCGCGTGATCTGCTCGGCATTGGCGGGTTCCGTCGGCACGGCTAATAACGAATCCAGGTTTCGCGATTGACCCGGCCGATCTCGCACTGGCGAAAGAGCGAAACCCAGCTCGCGAGGAGCCAGCCGGTGATAAAGGCGCGGGCCAGAACGTAGCCGACCTTCCAGAGGATGAGGGCGAGTGGCCGCTCGGTTGCGGCCGCCCGGATCACTTCATCGGCGCAGGAGAGGAACCAGAAATGAATCCCGCAGACGAGGACGAACCAACCGAAGCGGTAAACATGTCGCCTAACGAAAAGCCAGTGAGCCGCGAAGGCTTCAGCCAAACTTTCGTTATGCAGGACGAGGGAGATCTGCATCGTCGCGAAAAACAGAATGAGCCCAGCCATCACGGCCCGGCCGATCGGCAGATAATCGAGTACCCCTGGCACATCGCGAAAATACGCGACGAGGAGCGGGAGGCGCAGCAAAAGCGTGCTCGCGAGCACAACCAGCCCGAGCCATTTCAGAACAAAACTGAAACGCCGCATCGCGAATCGCAAAATCTCGCCCTCGCGAAAGTGGAGGCCCTTAATCCACGCGAGCGCGACCGTGATCAGGTAAACCTGCAGGTAAACCGCGCAGAGATATTCGAAGATGAAGGCGACGCTGTCGACCGCCGCGGAGGTCTGCAAAAAATGCGCGGGGGAAAGAAAGGCGGCGCGATCCGGCAGGAGCCAATAGATGAGTGGTTTGAGGAGCGATGCGAACGCGCTGAGCAAAAGGCCGAGATAGATCAGCCAGCCGCCCGGCCCGAATTGTTTCCGCAACGCGCGCACGAGTGCGACATGCAGTCCGCGCCAATTCAGAATAAGGAGGAGCGCGGCGAAAACAGAGAGCGGATAAGTCGTGGCCGAAGCGTCGAAGATTCCTGCGACCGACTCGACCGTGTGCAGCAGGCTGGCGCGCCAGACATCACTGAAGAGCGGCCAGTGCCACGATTCCCAGAACCTGAACTGCTCGAGTCGAAAGTCCGCGGTCGATTGGAAAGGCGTGAAGACGACGAATTGAAACGCCGAGTAAGCGAAGGCGAGGAGGGCGAAGACGAGCCAGAAGCGCTTGAAACGCAAGACGCAGCGAGCGCCGTCGCGCAAGGCAACCCGCGCCGGGTTGGTCAGCATCACCACCGTGTAGCCGACGAAAAGGCCGAGCAATGGGTAGAGGAATGGTGTGATGGAGTATTGGAGCGGTGGAGTGGTGGCGAGGCCCATTACTCCGACTCCATCGCTCCTAAAATCGAGCCTAACGAATGAATCCCCAATGTCGCCCGAACGGCCAGTAAACGAAGAGCCCGCGCCCGACGACGTTTTCCTCCGGGACAGGCCCCCAGTAGCGGCTGTCGTAGCTGTTGTAGCTGTTGTCGCCCATCGCGAAATAGCTGTGCGGCGGAATCACGAACGTCCGATCCGGAGCGCCGAGGAGCGCCTGCCCCTGCGAATAACCGCGATACGCTCCCTTGGCCGACATCACCCGGCGGATGCCGAAATTTTTCGCCAGCTCACCATTCACGTAGAGCCGGGGCGGATCGATCCGCAGCTCGTCTCCCGGCGTGCCGGTGAGGCGCTTGATGTAGAAAGGCGCGCCTGCCTCCGGATCCTCGCGGATGCCGAGGATGTGATTGGTCCGAAAGACGAAGACATCGCCGCGCCGCGGATGAATGAAATTATAGCTAAACTTATCCACGAAGACCTGATCGCCGGTATCGATCGGACCGCGCGCGATCGTCTGTCCGCGATGATAGACGTTGCCCGGATAGACTTGAAAATCCTGGCGCAGGATTTCCGGCGAAGCGTAGACGGTGAAGCTCTCGTGATCGCAGATGATGTGGGAGAAGGTGAAGAAAAAGAGAAACTTCTGCGGGAGGATGTTCTCGACCGTGTTCTCCGCCTGGGAGACAACGTTGATGTAATTGCGGCCGAGGACGACGAAATCGACCGCCTGCTTGAAAACGTTAGGCGCGGGCGTGTCCATCGGATAACCGATGATGCCGTTGAGCGTCGGCTGCATTGACCCGGTCGGAATTTTAAAGGGCTGGATGAAATAGGAGCGGATGCCGATCGCGACCACGATCGCGACGAGGATGACCTCGACGTTCTCGCGCCAGATGGCATGCTGGTGGGGCGGCGTGTGGGTGTTGAGAAGTTGATCGAGCCGCTCCGATTCTTCGTGGGTGGCGCGCTGGTCGCGCGCTTTCATCGCGGCGCGCACCTTTTCAATCTGGGCGCACAATTCGCCAAGGGCGGCTTCGCTCAGGCGGTCGCGCCGGTAACGAATCAGCTTCTCCGCATGGCGGATGAGGAGGTGACTGTGCTGGATGTAGCGCGGCTGAAACATTGGCCGCAACGCTAGCTGAGGAACGTGTTTTGCAAAATCGGTTGTTTCGGTTTTCGCGCGCTCACTGCGACGACTTCAGGACTTCGATGAAAGCTTCCTGCGGGATGTTGATCTTCCCGATGCTCTTCATTCGCTTTTTTCCTTCCTTCTGTTTTTCGAGCAACTTGCGCTTGCGCGTGATGTCGCCGCCGTAGCATTTCGCGGTCACGTTCTTGCGCAGTGCGGAGATGGTTTCACGGGCGACGATTTTGCCGCCGATCGCCGCCTGGATCGCGACCTGGTAGAGCTGGCTCGGGATCACCTCCTTGAGCTTCGAAGCTAGTTGCCGGCCGCGCGACTCGGCCCGGTCGCGATGCACGATGGTGGAAAAGGCGTCGACCGGTTCGCCGTTCACGAGCAGGTCGAGCTTGACCAGCCTGGAAGCGCGGTAACCGGCATGCTCGTAATCCATCGACGCGTAGCCGCGGCTGATGCTCTTTATCTTGTCGTTGAAATCGACCAGGATCTCATTCAGCGGCAGCTCGCAATGGAGCATGACGCGCCGGGTATCGAGCGACTCGGTGTGATCCATCGTCCCGCGCTTTTCGAGGATGAGCTGGAGGATGTCGCCGATCGACTCGTTAGGGCAAAGGATGTAGGCGCGCACGATCGGCTCGCGGATTTCCTCGATCACGCTCGGGTCGGGCAGATGCGCCGGATTGTCGACCAGGACAATTTCGTTCCGGGTCGTCAGGATTTCGTAAATCACACTCGGCGACGTCGCGATGATATCCATGTCGTACTCGCGCCGGAGCCGTTCCTGAATGATCTCCATGTGAAGCAGTCCAAGGAAGCCGCACCGATAACCGAAGCCGAGTGCGACTGAGCTCTCCGGTTGATAGACGAAGGCGGAGTCGTTCATTCGCAGCTTGCCGATGGCGGTTTTGAGATGCTCGAAGTCCGCCGTGTTGATTGGATAAATTCCGCTGAAGACCATCGGATGAATCTCCTGGAAACCGGGCAGCGGCTTGGTTGCCGGATGGCGTTGGTCGGTCATGGTGTCGCCGATCTTTAGCTCGGAAGTCGATTTGATATTGGCGATGACGTAACCGACGTCGCCGGCCCGGAGCGTCGGTTGCGCGACCATCTTCGGAGTGAAGACGCCGACTTCCTTCACCTCGTAGCGTGCGTCGGTGCTCATCACTTTGATCTGCTGGTTGGCTTCGACTTTGCCCGAGAAAATGCGGACGTAAGCGACCACCCCGCGGTAGATATCAAAGACGGAATCGAAAACGAGGGCGCGCAAAATGTTATCGTTAGGCTGAGGTGGCGGCGGGATGCGATGGACAATTGCCTCGAGAATTTCGTCGATCCCGATTCCCATCTTCGCGCTGCAATCGATCGCTTCCTCGGCTGGAATGGCGAGGATTTCCTCGAGCTGGCGATGGACGCTGGGAAGGTCGGCGTTAGGCAAATCAATCTTGTTAATCACCGGCACGATCGTGAGACCCTGTCTGTGCGCGAGATGGACGTTTGCCACCGTCTGTGCCTCGACACCCTGGGCGGCGTCGATGATGAGGAGCGCACCTTCGCAGGCGGCTAACGAACGCGAGACTTCATAGGCGAAATCGACGTGGCCGGGCGTGTCGAGGAGATTGAGGGCATATTCCTGCCCGTCCTGCGCGCTATAACGCATCGCGACCGGGTGTGCTTTGATTGTGATCCCGCGCTCGCGTTCCAGATCCATCGAATCGAGAAGCTGATCCTGCTTTTCGCGCTGCTGGATTGTGCCCGTGCGCTCGAGCAGGCGATCCGACAAGGTGGTTTTGCCGTGATCGATGTGCGCGATGATGCAGAAGTTACGGGTGCGCGCGATCGACATGGAGGGCCACTATGCGGGCGCGCCGGG
>DASXDC010000119.1:0-2496 GCA_036490855.1 Chthoniobacterales bacterium | reverse complement strand
CGCAAGGACACCGTCAAGGCCACGCTCGCCTCGCGCAGCATGGTGATGAGCGGCATTATCCTCCTCGCCTTCATCATTTATCACCTGATGCATTTCACCATCCGGGTGACCGATCCGCGCTTCAATACCCTCCCGCTCGATCCGCTCAATCACTACGACGTCTATTCGATGATGGTGATCGGCTTTTCGCATTCGCTCGTCTCAGCCTTCTATATTTTCTCGATGTTTCTGCTCGCGCTTCACCTCAGTCATGGCTCCTCGAGTTTTTTTCAATCGTTAGGCCTGAATAATCAGAAGCTCACCCCGCGTCTCGCCCTCTGCGGCCGCGTCTTTGCCTGGCTGCTTTTTGTTGGCTACAGCTCCATCCCTGCCGCCGTTCTTCTCGGCTGGGTGAAATTGCGCACCCGCTCATGATCGGGACGCTCGAATCCAGAATCCCCGACGGGCCGCTCCCGGAGAAATGGCGCCGGCACCAGAACGACTCCAGGCTGGTTGCGCCTAACAATCGCCGGAAATTTGAGATCATCGTCGTCGGCACCGGCCTCGCTGGCGGTTCGGCCGCCGCCACCCTCGCGGAGCAGGGCTACAATGTGAAGTCGTTCTGTTACCAGGACAGCCCGCGCCGCGCCCACAGCATCGCCGCCCAAGGCGGGATCAACGCCGCGAAAAATTACCCTAACGATGGCGACAGCGTTTACCGGCTTTTCTACGACACGATCAAGGGCGGCGATTTCCGGTCTCGCGAAGCGAACGTCTACCGTCTCGCCGAGGTTTCGAACAACATCATCGACCAGTGCGTCGAGCAGGGCGTGCCGTTCGCGCGCGAATACGGCGGACTGCTCGCCAACCGCTCCTTCGGCGGCGCCCAGGTTTCGCGCACCTTTTACGCGCGGGGGCAGACCGGGCAGCAGCTTTTGTTAGGCGCCTACCAGGCGCTTTGCCGGCAGATTGCCGGCGGCACGGTCACGATGTTTCCACAAACCGAGATGCTCGACCTCGTGATCGTCGACGGCCACGCCAAGGGCATCATCACGCGCAACCTCCTCACCGGGGAAATCGTTAGGCACGCGGGTGATGCGGTCGTGCTTGCGAGCGGCGGCTATGGCAACGTCTTTTACCTCTCGACGAACGCCCGCGGCTGCAACGTCACCGCCACCTACCGCGCCTACAAGAAGGGCGCGCTTTTCGCCAACCCCTGCTACACCCAAATCCATCCCACCTGCATCCCGGTGAGCGGTGACTACCAGTCGAAACTCACCCTCATGTCGGAGTCGCTCCGCAACGACGGCCGCGTTTGGGTCCCGAAGCGGAAAGAAGATTGCGGCAAGCCGCCTAACGAAATCCCGGAACAGGACCGCGACTATTATCTGGAGCGCAAATATCCGAGCTACGGCAACCTCGCCCCGCGCGACATCTCCTCCCGCAGCGCGAAGGAAGTCTGTGACGAAGGCCGCGGTGTCGGTCCCGGCGGGCGCGGCGTTTATCTCGATTTTAAGGACGCGATTGCGCGTCTCGGCGAAGCGACGATCCGCGAGCGTTACGGCAATCTTTTCGACATCTACGAGAAGATCACCGGCGACAATGCCTACAAAGCGCCGATGCGAATTTATCCTGCGGTCCATTACACGATGGGCGGGCTTTGGGTGGACTACAACCTGATGAGCAACATCCCCGGCCTCCACGTCATCGGCGAGGCCAACTTCTCCGATCACGGCGCCAATCGCCTTGGCGCCAGCGCCCTCATGCAAGGTCTTGCCGACGGCTACTTTGTTCTTCCCTACACTTTGCCTAACTATCTCGCCGGTCAGATCGGCAAGCGCCCCGCGACCGACGCTCCCGAGTTCGCCCAGGCGGAGAACGACGTGCGCGAGCGGACCAAGCGGATGCTCGAGATCGATGGCAAGCGCTCGGTCGATTCCTTCCATCGCGAACTCGGCCTCCTCCTGTGGGACAAATGCGGCATGGCGCGTAACGCCGCCGGGCTGCAGGAAGCGATCGCGCGCATCCCGCAACTGCGCGAGGAATTTTGGAGCGATGTCACCGTCCCCGGTAACGGCGAGACCTTCAATCAGTCGCTCGAGCGCGCCGGGCGCGTGGCCGATTTCCTCGAGTTCGGCGAATTGATGTGCCGCGACGCCCTCGCCCGCGACGAATCGTGCGGCGGCCATTTCCGCGAGGAACATCAAACGCCGGACGGGGAAGCCCTGCGCGATGATGAGGAATTCGCCGACGTCTTCGCGTGGGAATATCAGGGCGATGGCGCCGAACCGCAGTTGCACACCGAGCCGCTCATCTTCGAATCGGTGCACCTCGCGACGCGAAGCTACAAGTGACGTGAGAGCCTTGGTTGAGAGTTGAGAGACGGCGGGAACGAGAACCCATGTTTAATTTTGGAGAACTGAAGGTTTGGCAGAAGGCAATTGTTTTTGCTGATCTGCGTTATTCGGCCACGCGCCAGTTTCCCGCGGCGGAGCGTTTTGGGCTGACGAACCGAAT
>DASXDC010000118.1:0-4200 GCA_036490855.1 Chthoniobacterales bacterium | reverse complement strand
TGCCGTCGGCGAGCGAGGCTGGCACCGTCCAATCGAAGCTGCCGTCGCTCGGGGTGGAAGCAGCGATCACGGAGACAGTCGTGCGCCCGCTGAGGAGCCGGATCTTAACATTGCCGGAAAAGTTATCCGTCCAGGTGATCGAATGGGTCGTACCCTTGACCCAGGTTTCCTTTCCGTTCGGACTGATCACAGTCACCTCCGGTGGCAGCGTTGCTTCTTCCTCGATCGTTAGGCGCTGATCGACCGCGAGGTTGCTGATGGTCTGGACGGTGCCGTCCGGCCAGGTGACTTCCAACTGGGAAAGGAGCGTATTGTTATTGAGTCCGAAATAAGCGCCCAGATCGCTGCCTCCGCCGAGGCTATCACCACTCCGCGTCTCCCAATACTGCACGGCTCCATCCGGCGTCGTGACTTTGATCTTCGCGCCAATCCCGTCGCGATTGCTGAGCGGCGGCCCGGCGCCTTGCAGGTCGAGGATGAGCCAGTGATGTCCGGTCGTGTTGGCGTAGTCGTTTCGGAAAAGGATTCCTCTGTCGCCATAGTTTACGAGGAACAAATCGGGATCGCCGTCACCGTCGTAGTCGCCCATTATGATTGTGCGACCGCGGCCGGTATCATCGATGCCGCTGCCGCTCGAGACGTCGGTGAACGAGACCCCGTTCCCATCATTGTGATAGAGCAGGTTTGGCTGCGGATCATTGTTAACCCCAACCGGCGTAAGCGAGCCCGCTGCGACGCAGAGATCGACGAAGCCGTCGAGGTCGTAATCAAAAAAAATCGTGCCCCAGGTGATGCGCTTCTTTCCTGTCGCCGGCACGATGGAATCATCGAGACCAGCCGCCGCCGTCATATCGGCAAAAGTCCCCCCGCCGTTGTGCAGTAGGAGTGGACTGGTGATGTTGGTGTAAAAATAATCGAGCCAGCCGTCGCGATCGTAGTCTCCGACCGCGATGCCCATTCCGTTGCGACAATCGGCCGCGCCGACGCTCGCGCTTACCTCGGTGAAATTCCACGCCAGGGGATTAGTCCCGCCGTCGTTGCGAAAAAGTTTCGTTCCCACCGGCCCATACGGGCAATCGTTGATCAGGAAAATATCGAGGTCGCCGTCGCCATCGTAATCCGTCCAGCTCGCGATGAAGCCATCGCCTCCGAGGTTATCGTCGGCGCCATCGCCATTCGCATCGCCCGCCAGGAGCAGACTCGAGACGTCGGTAAAAGTACCATCGCCGTTATTATGAAAGAGACGATCCTGACTGCCGTCAGTCGTGCCGGGTAACTCAACGTGATTGGTTACGTAGAGATCGAGATACCCGTCGTTGTCATAATCGCCCCACGAGGCGCTCGTTCCCCGCTGCGGTGTCGTGATGCCGGGGAAGGCGGACGCCGTCACATCGATGAACATCGGGCTCCCCGTCTCCACCAGTTGATTCTTGAAAAGAACATCACCGTTGCTGTTCGCGAGGTAGAGATCGAGATCGCCATCGTTATCGTAATCGGCCGCCGAGACGCCGGAGCCATCGTGCGCGCTATCGGCCACGCCGAGCGCTGCCGCCACTTCGACGAAAACGCCATGGCCATCATTCCGCCAGAGGCGATTCGGACCGACGCGATTTGTCATGTAAAGATCGAGATCGCCATCCCGGTCGTAATCGAACCAGACCGCCCCGGTGCCGATCCGGACGTCACCGCCGGACGCTCCGGTGTGGGCGGTGTTGCCGAGAGTCGCGGCCGTCACATCGGTGAAAAGATTGGCGCGAGCTTCTCCGGTCATAAGGATCAGGCCCGCAAGAAAGAGAGTCAGCCAAAGTGGCCACGCTTTCATAAGGTGACGATCATACCCGCGTTCCCCAGCCGCGGGAATCGCGAAATTGCTCTGCACGATTTTTCTCCCGGCAGGAAGTTCCCGCTCTTTTTCGCCTAACGACAAATCGATAGCAAAACGGTCGCGTTCGAGATAATCGGAAAAAGAAACCGGAGCCTACGGGGCTCGAACCCGCAACCTCTGCCGTGACAGGGCAGCGCTCTAACCAATTGAGCTAAGGCTCCTCGAAAAGGGAAGCCACCGTAGGGCGCAGCCCCGGCTCCTTCAACCGATTTTTCCCATCCTCGCTGGCTGAAGTTTGCGGCCTGAATCCGGCGCGCGTATTCTTTTTCGGTAACGTCAGCAGAAAAGGACGCAAGGGCATGAGCGACGAATGGAATCAGGATCCGGCACGGGAAGACGACGCGCCTAACGAGACAGAAGCGATCAGCCTGCTCGAGGCTTTCGATCGCGCCGCCGCGCTGCTGCCGCCAGACGATTTCACGCGCGCGCGGCTCCTCGCCCTTCGCTCTGAGATCGCCGCGCAGGAAGAGATGCTGGGCGATGCGCGCGAGATGATCGAGAAGCTCGAGCAGGTGATAAAGAAGGTCACGTCGCCCGCTAATCGCATCGGGACTTTCCTCGGCAGCCCGGCGCGTGACACCGCTCAGATCGTCGTCGGAGGCGCCGATTATTATTGCAATGTCGATCCCCGCGTCAGCCTGGCGAAGTTGAAAAAAGGAACGCGGGTTCTGGTCAATGAAGCGTACGTTATCGTCGGTGATCTCGGTTTTGAAACGGCGGGGCCGGTAACGAAAGTCGCGGAGGTGCTGAGCGATGATCGCCTCCGCGTCGGCGCCGAGCACGGCACGCAATCGTTAGTCTTGCAGCGCTCCGCCCAGCTCGCGAAGGCACCTCTCAAAGCCGGCGACGACGTCCGCGTTGACGCCAATTATCGCGTCGCGCTTGAGCTGCTCGCGAGCCCGCAATCGCAGGATCATTACCTCGACGAAGTGCCCGAGCTGCCGTGGGAAAAAGTCGGCGGCCAGGAGGAGGCGCTGCAGGCGATCCGCGACGCAATCGAGCTGCCACTTTTGCACGAAGAGTTGTTCCAGAAATTTCAGCACGCGACGCCGAAAGGTTTCCTTCTCTACGGTCCGCCTGGTTGCGGCAAGACGCTCATCGGCAAGGCGACGGCCTACAACCTGACGAAACAACTGCGCGATAAATCAGGCGCCGACATGCGTGAATATTTCATGCACATCAAAGGTCCCGAGATCCTCAACATGTGGGTCGGCGAATCGGAGCGGATGGTGCGGGAAATCTTCGCCACCGCGCGCGAGAAACGCCGCGAAGGTTACATGCCGTTTCTCTTTATCGACGAAGCCGACAGCATCCTCGGCACCCGCCGCGCTTCACGTTATTCGAGCATCCTCTCGACCTTGGTGCCGATGTTCTGCACCGAGATGGACGGGATCGATTCGCTCAACGAAGTCGTCATCATCCTCGCTTCGAACCGCGCTGACCTGATCGATCCGGCGATCCTCCGACCGGGTCGGATCGATCGCAAAATCAAGGTCGCGCGGCCGAATAAAGAAGGAGCGCGCGAGATTTATCGCATTTACCTAACGAACGATCTTCCCTACGACGCGACCGTGTTGGAAAATGCAGAATCGAAATCCGCCGCGATCGATGCCCTTATTGGCCGGCTGCTCGAGACGCAGTTTGCGAAGCGCGAAGAGAATCGCCTTCTCGAGGTGACGCTGCGCAGTGGACGCAAGGAAGCACTTTTCCGGAGCGATGTGATCAGCGGCGCGATCATCGCTTCGATTGTGGAGCGGGCGAAAGGGATGGCGATTAAGCGCGCAATCGCGAGCGGCCAGGATGAAGGGATCAGCGAGACCGATCTCCAGGTCGCCTATAACGCCGAGTATTTGGAGAATGAAATCCTGCCGGCGTCCGACATCACGGAAGATTGGCTGAAGCTGATCGATTACGATCCCGACAACGTGGTCAAGATTTCACCGGTCCGGATGCTCGATCGTGTGAAGCCAAAGGCGGCTTCCGGCGTCATCTGAATCGGATAACGGGCCCGGAGATTTTTCTCGCGCGCGTCATCCTTTAGGCGGATAGGAGTGCTCACCGATGAAGACGCTTCCGTTCGCATTCGCTATCCTCACCGCCGCCGCTCTCACGGCTAACGCGCAGGGAAATTCCAAGATTCCCGACCGGGCGAAGCTCGAGCAAATGACCGCTCGCTTCGCCCCAACCGAAATCGAAGCCGATCTCTCAAAATTTTCGCCTAACGACCGCGAGGCACTCGCAAAGCTGGTCGAAGCCTCGCGGATCATCGATGGAATTTACCTGCGCCAGAACTGGCCGGAGAATCCCTCGATGCT
>DASXDC010000117.1:0-5435 GCA_036490855.1 Chthoniobacterales bacterium | reverse complement strand
CCTTCGGGATGAGCGCCGTCGGTGTTATTGAAACTATGAATTGCATTCTCAATCCACCCTCGGTTCGCGCTTCGCGAGAGCTTGAAGACAGTGCCGTCATTGTTTGTTCCGCCTTCCGCACTGGTACCGTAAAGATTGCCGGCGCTATCGCTAATAAGGCTACCGTTGGGGTGCGCACCGTCGGCGCCGCCGCTGAAGGCATAGACCGTTTTCTCTCGACTGGCGGACCAACTGTCGGACGCGGACAAGGTGAAACCTACCGCTGCTAACGCGATGAAGATATTCCGGAGGAGCTTGAACGTTGTATTTTTCATCTTTTTTTACTTCGACTTACGAATCATTGGCGTTCCAAGAAGAGAAATGCGTTGCACGAACCGTGGAAAATACATGACGGGTACGCTGCTTCGCAGGGGTGAGCGTTACTTCAGATCGTCTCGTATCGAACCGAGAATTGTCCCGCCGATCGAATCGGGCACCATTATCGGGGAGGTGACGGGGAATATCGAAGAACCGGCGATTGTTAATACTCTGCATTTGTCGAAGAAATCGCAGCACGAGCAGATCGCAGGATGATCCGGCAGCGGCCGTAAGAGCTTCGGCGATTCCGTAACAGGATTGTTACGATTCCAGAACCCAGCCCGGGCCGGCCTCGCGGCGATCGAAAATCCTCGAGTAGGTTTTTCCCGGCCGAAGGATTGTCCAAATCAAATCCGCAGACGTGAATGATGGCCACGCAGGGAGGATCGACGCTGCCGTGATCGATGCGGCAGCCTTAGATGTGGTGAAGGCTTGCCTTCGAAGCGCGATTTCTTGAGCGTCCGATCCGTATGACCCTAGCGTCTCACGCTTTGTCTTTCGTCTGGATCCTTCTCGCCGGTGCTTTCTCGGCGGGACTGTTTTATTTTGGAACGGGATTGTATCCCATTTGGTGGATGGCATGGCTCGCCCCGGTGCCGGTGCTGGCAGTAGCGCCGCGTCTCGGAAGGTGGGCAACGTTTCTGCTCGGAGTGATCGCGTTCTTCATCGGCTCGCTCAATCGCTGGAACTATTTCACCCGGGTGGTGGAAGTGCCGCTTCCGCTCGCTCTCGTGGCGCTGATGCTGCCGGCGCTGGCATTCGGTCTCGGTGTGCTCATGGTGCGCGCCTTTCTGCGGCGCGGCCGGCTCGTCGCGGCGGCGTTCGTTTTGCCGTGTTATTGGGTTTCGTTTGAGGCTCTGACCGAGCTGGGTTCGCCGCACAGCACCTTTGGCAATCTCGGCTATTCGCAGATGAATTGTCTGCCGCTCATCCAGTTGGCTTCGCTGACCGGGATCTGGGGAATCTCCTTCGTGATCCTGCTCATCGCCGCGACGGGCGGCGCGCTGCTGAGCGGCTGCGGGTCACGGCGGGCGCGAATGATTCTTGGCCTAACGACGACGTTTTTGCTTGGCGCGGTGTTGCTCTTTGGTCTGGCCCGCCTCTGGTCCAGGCCGTCATCCGCCAAAACCGTGACGGTGACGTTGGTGGCGAAGGATATGCCGCTGAGCTTTTACATTCACGCGGACGAGAAGGCGGCACTCGGGCTCCTGCAGGAATATGTGGATGAGATCGAGCGCGCAACGCCCTCCGGGACAGAGGTGGTGGTGCTGCCAGAGAAGATCGTGCGGGTGCCGGAGAACGCCTTGCCGGAAGTGGATGCGATCTTCTCGGCGGCAGCGGTCGCGCGGCAGACGGCGATCGATCTCGGGTTGGTGCGAGGAACGCCTGAGGGAAGCTATAACTCGGCCCGCTTTTATTCCGCCAACGGCAAACTATTGGCTAACTATGACAAGCATCATCTCATCCCTGGGATCGAGCCGGAGCGCCCGGGCAAGCGGCGGGTGGTGCTCGACCAGCCGACCGGCCGGATCGGTTTGCAGATTTGCAAGGACCTCGATTTCCCGGAGCTCAGCCGAGAATATGCGCGCGCCGGAACGAACCTGCTCCTCGTCCCGGCTTGGGATTTCCAGGTGGATGGCTGGTTGCACGGACGGATGGCAATGCTGCGCGCGGTAGAGGACGGGTTTGCGCTGGCGCGCGCGGGACGCGATGGCGTTCTCAGCCTGAGCGACAACCGCGGCCGGGTAATTGCGGAAGCACCCACAGTAGAAGGTCGCTTCGTGACCGTGACCGGCGAGCTGCCTCTGACCTCGGAGTCGACGTTCTACTCGCGAACAGGTGAATGGTTTGCCTGGGTTTCCCTCGCGGGTCTGGCAGGTTTGATGGTTCTCTTGTTTGTCGGGCGACGGCGCATTGAGGTCACCTGAAGATGCTGGAATAAAGTCTCCGCAAGAGTGCGAGAGCCCGGCGGGAACGGGAGTGCTTCACTCCTGGCACGGATTGTCATTCAATCTTTTTCCCGGGCGCGGCGGTCGCCCAATCCCACTCCTTGCCGCCGCGGCCGACCAGCGCGTCGATGCCTTCCGGAAGAAGAAAGCGATCGGTCGCGAGCCGCTGCGCGGCGGTGCGGAATTTCTTCAGATACTCCGCTAGCGAAGAGTAACGCTGCGCGATCGCTTCGCGCTGGTCGTGGTTTGCCTGCGCCTCGGCTTTGGTTGCCGGGAAAGGGAGGTCGGAACCGAGGAAGCTCGCGCGGTCGTTAGGGAAACCGATTTTGGCGTCGCGCAGATTCCAGCCGGTGTAGGTCGCGATTGGCACCTCCAGTTCCGGGAGACGGACACCGCCGAGATCGCTTCCGTTCGCGTCCACCTGCGGCACGAAGACCGGGAAGGGCGGGCCCACGCCGGGTGGCTGTTTCGTGATGATCCGCTCCTTCCATTGCGGACCGAAGTCGAGATGGAACGCCTGGTGCGCGCGGGCCGGCAAATGTTCGTTCGGGATGGCCGGGAACTGGACCGCTTTCCGCCTAACGAGCGTCTTATCCGAGAGCTTCGGGTAACGGCTGGCGGGCGGCTCCTTGCCGTCGCGCACCCAATCGTCCATCGCGACGAAGAGCGCGCGCCAGAAATATGAAATCGGGTTCGGGTTCGGCAGGTTCTGCGTCATCATCGGACCTTCCTCGGCGCGCTTCGGTGGGAAGGGGGAGGAGAAATGTTGCAGGCCCGCGAGGAAATAAATCCGCACCTCCGGCAGGAGCGGGAGGTCGCGCCGGCCGTCGGGCGTGGTGTGGATGAGCGAGCAGGCGCGCGACCAATATTCGTAGGAAGTGTTGCTGTAAAAAATCTTCGGGACGACGTGCGCCGCACGCGCGCGGTCGAGGAGCCCGACGGTTTGCTTTGTCACCGGGTCGGTCGTCGGCGTATCGGCGAAGGGGAAGATGTCGGTCGGATAGAAAAAGGTGTTGGTCGGCTGCGCGTCGCGCGAGGGCTGGGCGAAGCGATGATTGAAGCTGCCGCGGCCCGCGCCGGCGACGTGCACCATCATGCCGTCGATCGCGATTTTGCCGTCTTCGTCGGCATTGAATCCGTCGAAGAGAAACTGGCGGAGGAAACGGCCGCACTGCGAAATGCCCACCGCGTAAACGCGCTTCACCGGTGCGACGTCGTTCTGCGCGCTCTTGAGGTAGGAAGCGAAATCGCGCACCGCCGCCAGACCGAGCCCGACGACGACCGGATCCTGCGCGCGGTAGACTAGTTCATAAATCCTGCCGGGCTCGAAACCGCTCGTTAGGCGAATCGCCCGCCACCCCGGAAGCCTCCGCGCCGGCGCCTCGACAAATTGCCAGTTTTTCCGCGGGATCGTTAGGCGTTTCCCCAGTGCGCTGTCGCGCACGGTCAGGACATTCGCCGGGTCGTCAGGATCGGAGCAGGCGTATTCCGTCCCGCCCAGCTCGCCTGTGATCATGTGGCCGAGGGGTTGTTCGGACGTTTTCTTGTCCACGATAAAGTCCGAGCGCACCAGGCCGGTGATCGGCTTCCCATCGGCGCCGCGTGCGACTGGGGCGTAAAGCCGCATCGCGCCGGCCTGGTCGCGCACATCCCATTGCCAACCGAGCCAGATCAGCGTCGTGCCGCGGTGCATGAGGAATCCGTCGCCGAACTCCGCCGCCGTCGTCGGATCGAGCGAGCTTTTCGCGTCCTGGATGACGCGCAGCATTCCCTTCCCGCCACGGTTTGGGATTTCGATCAACGCGCTTCCGCTCGCCTGCGCGGTCTCTTTCGGCTTGAGAATGTAAACGTCGGCAGCGAATTCCACTTCGCCGTTTTCGTTCCGCGGCGCCTTGTCGAGATCGACCACGAGCTTGTTGGCCGCCGTCTCGGGTTTCACGGCGAAATGCACCTTCCCGGTTAGCTTCTCGTAAGCGCCGGCCTCGCCGAACGTTTGGCCTTCGAGCACATCAGATCGCGAGAGGATTTCCACGCGCTCAACTCGCGCCGTTGCGGTTTTCGCAAATAGGGCCGCGAGGAGAAAAAGATAAATCGACGCTGACTTTTGGTTAGGCCACATGGCGGAGAATCCAGCTAAGCAGAAGCTTTTTTCTGCCAGACGCGATCTTGCCGTCCGGGCCGGGGCGAAACAGGATGCGGCCTTCGACACGCTTGCGGAAAAAGGGCGCGACGGCGTCGTAGAATTCTTGCGTGCGCCGCACCAATTTGTCTCGGGTAATGGATTGATCGGTCGCGCGGGCATGAGGGGTGACGCTCAAGACCAAACCCGCGAAAAGGAGAGAGGAAATTCTGCGCATGAGCGGATTGTGAAACTTCCCGGCCCGCGCTCAAGAAGGAAAACGGGAATGAACCCTCGCAGGTTCGCGGTTAGTTGCACAGGGGAGAAGAGCGACGAGACGAAGAGTGCGGTGGCGCATGTCCGCGCGCCTCTTCGCACTCACTTCGCGTCCGACGTGGGCTCCAGCACTCCAAAAGCATTTCCCTCCGGATCTTCGGCGTAAGCGAGCCAGCCGATCGTCGGGATGACCATCTTCGGGACACAGATTTTGCCGTCTTGTTTCTCGATCTTCGTGAAGGTGTCGTCGATCGCCGCTTCCGAATCCGATGTCTAAATCTCCAAATGAACCACGCGCGCCATGCCTTGATGATCCCGGCAATGATCGTCCAGGCCCAGGCGCGATCGAGCTGATGAGTGGCCAAGCTTCTGGATCCAACTTCATCGGTTTCTCTCTTCATCAGGCGGTGACATATCGAGTGGCGCTTGAGTGCGATGCGCCAGACGTTCCGTTAGATTCAGATTTCGCAGCCACGCAGAAAAGGACGCGACTCGGGGTCGATGCCTGAAGGACAGTTGCTCCAGCGGCGGTTGCTGATTATCATAGCGCTCGCGCTTTCCCAGGGCGCCTTCTCTTTCTCATGCAAAAAATCGGATTTGCTGAAGCCCTCGATTCCATCGTCGCCACAGACGGCCGTTATCATCGCGACGCCTACGTTTTCCTGCGCGACGCGCTCGATTACACGACGAAGCAGCAGAAAAAATCGAAGGGCGCGGCCGTGCGTCACGTCGCC
>DASXDC010000116.1:0-21190 GCA_036490855.1 Chthoniobacterales bacterium | reverse complement strand
GACTGCCTCAACTTCGGCTGCATCCCGAGTAAAGGGCTGATCTCTTCCGCACGCCTCCTCCATCGCATGCGCCACGCTGAGAATTGGGGCCTGCCGAAGATCGAGCCGGAATTCGATTTCGAAAAAGTGTTCGCCAGCATGCGGGCGCAACGCGCCGAGCTGGCCCCGCTCGATTCGCAGGAACGCTTCGAGTCGTTAGGCGTAGACGTCTTTCGGGAAGAGGCGAGCTTCTTCTCGCCTAACGAATTGCAGGTCGGTGAGCAAACACTGCACGCCCATAATTTTATCATCGCGACCGGTTCGCGGGCCGCCATTCCGGAAGCGATCGGCAACGGCCAAGTCCCCTATTTCACGAATGAAACGATCTTCGATCAGCTAACGGAAAAACCGGCCGGCTTGCTCATCGTCGGTGGCGGCCCAATTGGCTGCGAGCTCGGCCAGACGTTCAACCGCCTCGGGGTAAAGGTCACGATTGTAGAGCGCGGGAAAAGACTCCTCTCCAAGGAAGACCCGCCGGTGAGCGACTTCGTCCGCGCGATGCTGGAAGCGGAGGGTGTACGCGTTTTGACCGAGACAGAGATACAGGCGGCGCAACCTTCCGCGGCCGGTCTCACTTTGCACTCGAGCGCAGGAAAGCTAAGTGGCGGCGCGCTCCTCGTCGCGTCCGGCCGCGCGCCTAACGTTGAGAATCTCGATCTGCAGAAGGCACACGTCGCTTTCACGAAGAAGGGCATCACGGTCGATGAACATCTGGAGACGACGCAGCCCGGTATCTACGCGATCGGCGACGTCCTCGGGCAACTCCAGTTCACGCACGTGGCCGATTATCATGCCCGGATCGCAATCCGAAACACGCTCGTTCCGCTCTCTTTTCTGCGGGAAAAAGTCGATTACTCCTCCGTCCCATGGTGCACCTATCTCGATCCGGAAGTGGCGACGGTCGGCCTAACGGAAAGTAGGGCGAGGGAGAACGGGATCGCCTGCGAGCTGGTCGAACAGGAAATGAAGGAAGTCGATCGCGCGGTGGTCGAGCGCGCGGAAAGTGGTTTCGTCCGCCTCCTCGTTAGGCGCGGAAGCGACGAAGTCATCGGGGCGACCGTCGTTGGCGAACACGCCGGAGAGCTGATTCAGGAATACGTTCTCGCGATGAAGTACGGCATCGGCCTGAAAGAGATCGCCTCGACAGTCTATGCCTATCCGACCTTCGCCAGCCTCGTCCTCAAATCGGCGGAGAAGTTAAACAAAAAACGGCTCACCCCGACGGTACGCAAAATTACCGGCTGGCTTTATCGTCGCGGGCGCAAAGGAAGAAGATGAGCGGCTGGCTCAAAAAATATTGGAAGTGGCTCGCACTCGTGACGGGATTGATCCTGATCTCCGTCGCGGCCTCGTTTCTCCCGGTCAGAGATTGGGTGAAGGCTTTCAGCGATTGGGTCCGCCATCTCGGCACCGTCGGGACATTGATTTTCGTCGGTGCCTATGCAGTGGCCGCGATCTGTTTTCTTCCGGGCGCAATTTTGACTCTCGCTGCGGGGCTGATTTACGGTATCGCACTCGGAACAGTGGTCGCGCTGGCCGGAGCAACGTTAGGCGCGAGCGGAGCTTTCCTGATTGCGCGCTATCTCTTGCGCTCGCGGATCGGGAAGTTTGCGGAAAAGAATAAGCGCTTCGGCGCGATCGACGAGGCGGTCGGCAAGCAGGGCTGGAAAATTGTCGGACTGCTCCGGCTCAGTCCGCTCATTCCATTTAATGCGAGCAATTATCTCTACGGCGTGACCTCGATCGGATTCTGGCAATACCTGCTTGCTTCCGCGGTCGGAATGCTGCCGGGAACGCTCCTTTACGCTTACCTCGGCGCGATCGGTCAAGCCGGATTGTCTGGTGGAAAGAAAAGCCACAGTCCACTCGAATGGACCTTTCTTGGGATCGGGCTTCTCGCCACCATCGCGGTCACCTTCTTCGTTAGCCGGATCGCGAAACAGGCTCTTCGAAAAAAAGGCGCGGCGAAATGAGCGGCTTGGGTTCCCCGGTAGGCGTGCCCCTTCCAGAAAGCCGGATGGCCGCGCAATAATCTCGCGAGGCCGGCCCATGGGAGACCGAGCAGAGCGACGATCGCGCCGGGATGGAGGATGGCAGCCCCACGATTGTCGAAACGATGCGCCGCGATTAATCGACGCAGTAGCGCCAGAAGACAAACCAAGAACGGCCATTGCCTAACGACTAACGAGACAGGAGTGAGCAGGAGGACCTGTCCGGCCTAACAACAGGAGCCTCAAAGGAAAAATGAGGCTCGACGCACCCAGTCCTTCATGCGTGTTCTTGGCCGGCCGCCAGACTTCGCGATCGTTTACCGACATGCGGCAGATGGCTAACGCGCTTGCATCGAAGAGGCCGGTGGCGAAACCGCCCTCCCGAAATCCTTCGGCAACGCCGGGCCGTCATGCAATCGATCGCGAATTGCGCGGTGCCCGTCGCTCGCGCGATACGCCGCGGCCTCAGCTGCGAAAACTGCCGCAAGCAATGCCGCCGCGGCGCAGAAAGGGAAAGAATAAGTTTCGCGATTTACTCGGCGGGACGGATCTGCTCGTGCGCGGGCAGGCCGTCGGCCAGTTTGATCCAAGGCAGCCGGTCCTCCACCCAAATGTGATCCGCCGGGACAACCACCTCCGGATGGTCGAAGGATGCGACTGTCAGATCGATCTCGTCGCTTTCGCGCGAAGATCGGAAGGCGAGCGAGGTGCCGCAGTCCGAGCAGAAGGAACGCAAGCGCCCGGCGAAGGCCAGCTCGCGCATCGCTCCGCGGGTGAGGCGGAAGTCTGCCAACCGAAAGGATGCCCAGGTCACGAACGGCGCGCCCGCGCTGCGCCGGCAATCTTCGCAGTGACAATGCGTGATGTGATACGGCACTCCGTCCGCCTCGTAGCGAATCGCGCCGCAGAGACAGCCCCCCGCGATCTTGCTTGAGTTCATCGCGATTTCTTCGGCCGCAGGTAGACCGTCGGTCCATTGAAATCGAAAATCGCGCCGTGTTTCCCGAGGTAGTCCGCTCCCAGCAATCCGGCAGCCTGCTCTTGCCCTCCGGTGATGGCGGAGTCCAGATCGCTGACTGTCACACTCGCGTTCTTGATCGTAAAATCTCCCACCTTCAGTTCGTCGAACTGGCTGTAACCAATGGCGCGCCCATGCGTTCCCAAACCCTGCGCCACGATCCCGGTGTCGTAGCCGCCAATCCGGGCGCGGCGGGCAAAATTCCGGTCGATTACCGTCAAAAATGCCCCGGTGTCGAGGATCAGCCTGGTCGGAGTTCCGTTGATGACAGCAGGCACTCGCAAATGACCTTCCACGATCGAAAGACTGACTGGAGTGTAGCCCTGTTTCGTTAGGATGGAACGAATCCCATCCGAAATCCCTCTCATCGGTCCACCGGGATGGGCGAGGATGAGATGATTATTCAGGTCGAGGACCATGCCGTATTTCAACATCTCGCGCAGCCCGAGCAGTCCATCGGAAAGCCCGAACGGCCGGTAAAGGCCGCCGCTGGCGGCATCCGAGATCACACCCGCCTTCACGTTCATGAGGGTAAGATTCCCCATCGCGAGTTGATGGATCGTGACGATGCTCACTTTCTCTTTTCCTTTTCCAAAGACGCCGTGCACCTGCTCGCTCGTCTCGGTCGGAATGAGGCTGAATTTCTTTACGCCCGCCTTATAGATAATCGTGCTGCCGGCGCCAGTATCGATCGTCAAATCGCCAACCTTTCCGTTGGCGTTGATCGGTACTCGATAGGTATTCTGAAAACGGACGAACTGGGCTCCTCCGAATCCCTTCGAAACAACAAAAGCATCGACGGCGGTGAGCGGCGCGGCTGCGTGCGCGCACGCGATGGAGAGAGCGAAGAGAATGGTGGGGCCGAAATTTCTGCGCATGGGGGCGAGAATTAACCGTTCTCCGCCCCCTGGTCAATCGTGCACCCTTCCGCGCATTCCGCGCTTCAAATTCGGCAGCGCTGCTTTATGGTCGACGGCGGTGGAGCACCACTTCTTGCGCGGAGCACGCGTTTATCTTTCCGGGCCGATGGATTTCGTCGCCTCACGCGCGGAAGAGAAAAAGGTCGGTTGGCGCAATCGAATTGGCGATTTTCTGCGCGCGCAGGGCGCGATCGTTTTCGATCCGTGGTTCAAGCCGGAGGTGCGCGGCGCGCAGCACTACGGCCTGGAAGACATTCACTCGATTAATGTGCGGGAGGAATGGACTTTCACGCCGGGACAGGTGGGCGACGAGAGACGGGCGCAGTGCGCGGAGAAATTCTGGGAAACACTCCACATCGATCTGCGCATGGTCGACACGAGCGATTTCACGATCGCCTACGTGCCGACGAACATTTACAGCGTCGGCACAGTGCACGAGATCGTCCTCTCCCGGCTGCAATGGAAGCCGGTGCTTTTCGTTAGTCCACCGGTTACCTTTCCTGCCCTCGATCTCCTGCGTGCGCACCTCGAGCAGCGCAAAGACCTGCACGCCCTCCAGCTTCTCGACCGGCTCACCTCCGACGTTCCAATCAAGCCCAACCCACGCGCCATCCCCAGCCTTTGGTACATGCCGCTGGTCGGGAGCGGGAATTTTTTCGACGGCTTCGGGTTCGCAGATTACCGGGAGAAATTCGACTGGTCGGAAATCCCGATGGATGCGCGGGAAAAGGAGCTGCCGCCGGAAAATCCCCTTCTGCCCTTCCTCGAAAAATTGACCCACGAGCTGCCGCCACGCTGGGATAACCGGGTGAAAAAATATGTGCCTAACGACGACTGGCTTCTCTGGGAATTGGATGAGCCGAAGAGTGGCGAAATAGTCGGCTAGGATCGGCGGCCCGGCTTAACGCCATCATCCGTTAGTCGCGCAGCAATCTTCGGCTCCGCGTCGGTTCTGCTGCTACACTTTCTCCTCGTGCAGCATTACGATGTCATCGTGATCGGTGGTGGCGCCGCCGGATTGATGTGCGCGCTCACGGCCGGCCGACGCGGACGTTGCGTCACGCTCCTCGAGCACAACGCCCGCGTCGGACTGAAGATTGCGATCTCCGGCGGCGGCCGCTGCAACTTCACCAATCTCGCCTCCGCGCCGGAGAATTACCTTTCCGAAAATCCGAGATTTTGTGCTTCCGCGCTGGCCCGCTACGCGCCGGAAGATTTCATCCCGCTCCTCGAGAAACATCGGATCGCGTTTCACGAGAAAAAACTCGGTCAACTTTTCTGCGACCAAAGTTCGCGACAGATCAACGAGATGCTGCTCGCGGAATGCGCGATCGCCGAAGTCGACGTCCGCTGCGGCTGTCGCGTCGCGACCGTCGAGCGGCGCGAGCACTTTTCGTTAGGCACGAATCGCGGCGAAATGGCGTGCGATTCACTCGTGATCGCGACTGGTGGCTTGTCCTTCGCAAAATTAGGCGCATCGGACCTCGGCTACCGCGTCGCAGAACAATTCGGCCTCGCGCTCGTGCCGCCGCGACCGGGCCTCGTTCCGTTGACTTTCGCGCAAAATGATTTCGCGGAACTGAGCGGCGTTTCACTTCCAGTGCGGGCGCAGGTCAATGGCGCGGCGTTCGATGAAATGATGCTCATCACCCATCGCGGGTTAAGTGGTCCGGCGATCCTGCAGATCTCTTCTTTCTGGCGCGCCGGCCAAACGATCACACTCGATCTTCTGCCGCAGGAAACCGGCAACGATTGCCTCTTCTCGCAGAAAAATTCCAGGCTGAGCGCGCAACAACTGCTCGAGCGCGTCTGGCCCGCGCGGTTCGCGGCCGTCTGGTGCGAGCATCATGCTTCCCCGAAACCACTGGCGCAGCTCCGAAAAACGGAGCGCGAGCGACTCGCCGCACTGGTCCACGCGTGGCCGATTTTGCCTAACGACACCGAAGGTTATCCAAAAGCCGAGGTGACGGTGGGCGGTGTCGCCACCAGCGAGCTCTCGTCGAGAACCATGGAAGCGCGTCGGGTGCCGGGACTCTATTTCATCGGCGAAGTCGTCGACGTAACGGGCTGGCTCGGCGGTTACAATTTCCAATGGGCCTGGGCGAGCGGACACGCGGCCGGAGAAGTCGCCTGAGCGTTCACGGCGCCGGCTCGTTCGCGTGATGGTCGCCGAGGACCGCGACCTTCTCCCCGAGGACATCCTGCACGTACAGCATCTGGACGAGGATGATGCCGACGACGGTGAGCGGCGTGGAAAAAACCAAGCCGCCGAGACCGAACAAACTGGCGGAAAGGATCTGGACCGAGAGGAGCAAACCGGGCGGCAGCGCGACGGCCCGGCGTTGCACAAATGGCGTAATGAAGTAACCCTCGAAAACATGCACGGCGGTATAAATCACCAGCACCCACAATGCTTTCGCAGGACTTTCCATGAGCGCGACGAGCAGCGCCGGGATCGCGGCCGCGATCGCCCCGATATAAGGCACGAAGAGAAGCAATCCGGCGATCATGCCGAGAACGAGCGCGAGCGGGATTCCGAATAGCCAAAGCGCAAGCGCAGTCACAATGCCTAACGAGGTCATCGTGACGGCGCGGCCGAAGAGCCACCATCCGAGTCCCTGACCAAGAGCGTGAAAAACCTCGCGGCCGCGCGCGCGATGTGTGGGCGCGAGCACGAGAAGCGCGGGATCGAGGTAATCGGAGGGAGCGGCGGCAAGATACAGCCCAACAAAAAAAACGAACACGAACCAACCGATGATCTCGATCGTGATCGAAAATGCCTGTGTCACCGGTCCGAGGAGCGCCTCGATCGACCAATGCATCTTGCCTAACGACGGCATGTTCCCGAGAAGGGCGCGGCCCCAGTCGTATCGTCGCAGCCGGTCCAGCAACGCGCTTATTGACTTCGGCAGTTGCTTCGCCAGCTGCTGCATCTGCCCCACCACTTGCGGACCGGCCAGCCAGATAAAAGCCCCGGCCGCGCCGAGGAGGAGAACGCAAATCAGGGTGAGCGCGGCCCAGCGCGGCAGGCGCAGCCACGCGACCGCCAGGTTCGTTAGGCCGTTCAGAAAAATCCCGAAAAGGATCCCGGCAAAGATCAGGAGCAGGGCCGCTGCGAAACTGCGCAGCAGATAAAGCCCGACGAGTGCGAGCGCGACGAGGCCGAGTGTGATCAGGACACTGCGGAGCGTGGCGCTGCGCATCACCTCGTTAGGCATGGCTTTTCTCCTCTCCCTTCGTCCGCGCGTGGCCTTCCGGTTGAATCTGCCGTCCGTGCCGCCGCGCATAAACCTGCGTGAATTCCGCGCCGAAGAAGCTGATCAGGGCCGAATAGTAAATCCAGACGAGCAGAACCGCGAAGGAACCCGCGGCCCCAAACGCGCTCCCGATCGCGGCGTGCCCGAGGTAAATGCCGATCAGATACTTCCCGCCGTTGAAAAGGAACGAAGTCACTACCGCGCCGATCCAGACATCGCGCCATCCGATCTGCACGTCCGGCAAATATTTGTAGATCATCGCGAACAGGATCGCGACGACGACGAAAGAGATGACAATGTTGCCCGCCTGCCAGACGACCGGCAGCGACGGCATCCGGGTGGTCATGTAATCCTGTAGCGCACTGAGCGCAGCGCTGAGAACGAGCGAGACGAGGAGGAGAAAGCCAACGCCAAGCGCGATCGAAAACGAGCGCAGGCGATCGATGACGTAGTCGAGAACGAATCCGCGCCGCACCTCCACCTTTACGTTCCAGATCGCATTGAGAGCCGATTGCAATTCAGCGAAAACGACCGAGGCGCCGAGGATGAGCGTGACGATGCCGATCGCGATTGCCCATGCACCTTTGCCGAGACCAGCGGAGGACTCGAGCACTTGCCGGATCGCGCCCGCGCCCTGCCGCCCGACGAGCCGCTGCATTTCCTCCACCACACGATTGACCGCCGTCTGCCGTGTAAAGAAAAGACTGGCCGTGCCGACCGCAATGAGCAGAACGGGCGCAACGGAAAAAATGGTGTAAAAAGCGAGCGAAGCGGCGAGGCGAAAAGTGTTGTCGTTCCACCATTCGATCCCGCTGTTTTTCAGGAGCATCCAGCCCGCGCGGAATTTATTTTCTGCGGCCATGTCCTTTAAGAATCGCGACAGGCGCGAAGAAAAGTTCTCCCCATTTCGGAAAACCGCCTAACGACTTGCACTTCGCAGCGAAAGTTTGTCAGGCGCCCTCGCCCATCGCATGATCGAGGTAGCGATGAAAACCTGGATCGGCACTTCAGGCTTCCAATACACGGAGTGGAAGGGGACCTTCTACCCGGAGGATCTGGCCTCGAGCAAGATGCTCCCCTACTTCGCGGAACGGCTTTCGACGACGGAAATCAACTACACTTTTCACCGCATCCCCTCCCCGAAGACAATCGAGAACTGGCTCGCGCAAACACCGGAGAATTTTCGCTTCGCCCTGAAGGCTCCACAGAAGATCACCCACTTCGCGCGGCTGCGCGATTGCCAGGACACGCTCGCATATTTCTGCCGTGTCATCGCGCAACTGGGGGAACGGCTTGGGCCGGTCCTTTTTCAATTGCCGCCGAATTTCAAGAAAGACGCCGATCGACTCAGTGCCTTCCTCCGCGAGCTGCCTTCGATCCGGGCAGCGTTTGAATTCCGCCACCAATCATGGCTCGAGGAGGAAATTTTCTCGCTCCTGCGCGCGCATAAAGTCGCCCTCTGCTTCGCCGACACGGAGGACCTCGCCACCCCGGCCGTCGCGACGGCGGACTACGGCTACCTGCGTCTGCGCCGCGAAGATTACACGAGCGCCGACGTTACTCGCTGGTCAGAGCTCGTTAGGGCAAAGGCTCCGGCCTGGAGCGAGACCTTCGTTTACTTCAAGCATGAGGAAAGCGGGAAGGGGCCGAAGCTCGCCCAGGAAATGATCGCGCAACTTCCCTGAACCCGATGGAGGAAATCGCCGAGAACCTCGCCCGGGTCCAGGCCCAAATCGTGGCCGCGGCCGAAAAAAGCGGCCGCCCGCCTAACGAGATCGAGCTCGTCGCGGTCTCCAAGACGCACCCGGCCGAAAACGTGCAGGCGGCGGTCGAAGCCGGCCAGACGCTTTTCGGCGAGAGCCGGGTGCAGGAAGCGCGGGCCAAAATACCGCTCCTGCCATCGCGTCTCCGCTGGCATTTCCTCGGCCACCTGCAAAAGAATAAAATCCGCCACGCGCTCCCGCTCTTCGAGCTTTTCCATGGGATCGACTCGCTCGCGCTCGCCACGGAGATGGAGCGGATCGCCGAGGAGGACGGCTTGCGGCCGCGCATTCTCCTTGAGGTCAACGTCGCCGGGGAAGCGAGCAAACACGGTTTCACACCGGAAGGCCTGCGGCGCGATCTCGAGGCGCTCCTGTCGTTAGGCCGGCTAACGATCGAGGGTCTGATGACGATTCCGCCGCTCGCCTCCGAAGCGGAAGCTTCGAGAAAGTATTTCGCCGCCCTGCACGAGCTGCGCGATGCGTTGGAGACGGGTTTCGCCGTCCGGCTGCCACAGCTTTCGATGGGGATGAGCGGCGACTATCCGGTTGCGATCGAGGAAGGAGCGACCGTGGTACGAGTGGGAACGGCGATTTTCGGCGCGCGCTCCCGGCCGAAGCGAGACTGAGAGTTGCCGGGCGGGAGCGATTCCTGCTAGGTTTTCCTCGTGCGCCTGGAGCCGAAAGCCATCGAGCAGATCGGGAGCGAGCTCGCGATCCAGTGGAACGATGGGAGCGAAACTTTTCTCCCGCTCCGCTTTCTGCGCACAGCCTGCCCCTGCGCGGCCTGCGGTGGAGAACCGGACGTGATGGGGGAAATCGTTAGGCCGAATGTCAGTTACACCGACCAAAGTTTCGAGCTTCGGGGCTGGACGTTAGTTGGCGGCTATGCCCTTCAACCCACTTGGGGCGACGGCCACAATACCGGCATTTATTCTTACCAATACCTGCGTCGGATCGATCCGGCTCGGGCTGCCTGATTATGAGCCGGCTGGCCAAAGTCTCGCTCCTCCTCTTTTTCTTCGCGCTCTGCGGGGCGGCGATCGTCGCGACCCACCAGGCACGGGAACACACGCCGGCGCCGAGCGCACACGAGCTCTTCTCGGTCGTGAACCGGCAGCTCTCCGCTTTTCGGCGGGCGGACTTCGATACCGCCTACCACCATGCCGCCGCCGGTGTGCAGCAAAAGTTTTCCCGCTCGCAATTCGAGTTCATGGTCAGGCGCGACTTCTCCTCCCTCACTCAGGCACGGCATGTCGAATTCGGCGCGGTCGAAGTGGCTGGCGCGGCCGCGCTCGTGCAGGTCTTCCTCACGACTTCCGATGGCGGGATGCGGGCCTATCTTTACAGCTTCAGCGCAGAGCCCGACGGCTGGAAAATCAGCGGTGTGACTCCGCTCGGCCCGCAACCTCTCCCGCGGCTGCCCGGCCTGCACATCTGAGCGAAGCGTCCGCCTAACGACCCGGAAGCGTAACCCGGAGCAGTCTCGTCCCGGCTGCGACCGGCTGCAATGCGGTCGCCGCCGCGAGGGCGGGCACGAGAAAAAAATCGCCCGGATGGAAAGAAAGATCGCCCGCTTCACCCGCGCCACTCAGGCAAATGAAGATGGCAA
The DNA here is from genome assembly GCA_036490855.1 of Chthoniobacterales bacterium. Lineage (GTDB taxonomy): Bacteria > Verrucomicrobiota > Verrucomicrobiia > Chthoniobacterales > UBA10450 > Palsa-1392. Next base: position 10,593 of record DASXDC010000116.1, on the reverse strand, counting down.
AGGCCGCTCGTTCTGAAGCGGGGCGAACATTTTCCAAACTCCACTGCTCGACTACGAAATGCGGGCAGCTCACGAGCGTTTCACCGGCAGCCTGGATCACCTCAGGTTCGAAGTCGTCGACATCGATTGATTGAAGTGCCTCCTCGATCTGCAACGGGCGTGGTCTGCCTTCCTTGTCGTCCCGGTCCCAATCGAAGAGGCGAAAGGTTGTGTCGCTATTCTCCTGGATCTCGATGAGCAAATTTCCCGCGCCGATCGCGTGAAGACGGCCGCTCGGGACAAAGAAAGCATCCCCGGTTTTAATCGGGATTCGGTGGACCAACTCCGGCAATCCCTTTCCCCTAACGAGCCGCTCGAGCTGAGTGGGCGTCACGCCGCGGCGCAGGCCGGCGTAGATTTCCGCTCCAGCTTCGCTGGCGGCGAAATACCACATCTCGGTCTTGGCTTCGCCCCCGACCGCGGCCGTGATCGACGGCCCCGGATGCACCTGGAGGGAAAGATTTTCCCGGGCATCGAGCAGCTTGGCGAGGAGTGGAAAGCGCGGCGCAGCCGGCATCATGTTGCCGAAGATCTCCGGGCGATGTTCCTGCCATAGTTCGTGGAGCGTCCATCCCTGCCACGGACCTTGCCTAACGACGCTTTGCGCTTCCGGCCGGTCGACGATTTCCCAGGATTCGCCGATCAATTTCCCCGCCGGCAACTGGCGCCCGAAGAGGTTCGCCAGCTGGCGACCGCCCCAGGCGCGCTCTTGGAAAAGCGGCACGAAAGTCAAAGGCGACGGCAAGGGAGGGTTCATTTACGGCGGCGAGAGTAACCCGGGAGAGCCGGTTTGTCAGACAACCTTCGCCGATTAGACTGGCCGCTTGCGTTTTCGCGATCTCCTCAAAGCCTGGCTCCCCGTCATTCTTTGGATGGCGCTGATGTTTTTTGGATCGACCGACCTGATGTCGGCCGAGCACACTTCGCGCTTCATCACGCCCTTTCTGCGCTGGCTGGATCCCGAGATTTCGCCGGACGCGATCAACCACGTGCATGCGCTGGTGCGCAAGGCGGCCCACGTCACAGAATATGCGATTCTGACCGGTCTCCTCTTTCGTGCCCTGCGCGGGTTGATCGATCGTTTTTGGTGGCGCGCGGGAGTCGCGTTCCTCCCGGCGATGATCTTTGCTGCGGCGGATGAATATCATCAGAGTTTTGTTCCCTCGCGCACCGGTTCGCCGATTGATGTTCTGATCGACTATTGCGGGGCAATTGTAGGGATACTGATTTGCCGCGCGCTTCACCTGGCGCTGCGCAATCGAGATCCACGGCTCGCCGAGCGGCCGCAAAATCGCTCGGAGCCTTGACCAATCCGCCAACTCCCGCCACTGTTCCCCTTCCTCGGCGCCCTCGGCGCCGGTATACCGGGCCTGTAGCTCAGTTGGTTAGAGCATGCGCTTGATAAGCGCAGGGTCAAAGGTTCAAATCCTTTCAGGCCCACGTCTCCATCGCGGCCCGGATTTTTCCGAAGAGTCCCACAGGCGATTCCGAATTCGTCTCAACGGATCGTGATGTAGGATGTCGAACCCAAGGTGAAATCCTCTCTCGTTCTCGGCGCATTCTTTCTCGCGCTCCTTTCCACCTCTCATGCGGCTGAGCCGACCCCGGCCAAGGCGCCCGTCTCGGTGCCGCCCTTGCAGTTCAAGCACGAGACTTTGCCTAACGGATTGGAGATTTATTCGGTGGAAGACCATTCCAGCCCAACCGTCGCGGTCCAGGTCTGGTATCACGTCGGTTCGAAGGACGATCCGCAGGGGCGAAGCGGCTTCGCGCATCTTTTCGAACACATGATGTTTAAGGGCAACGAGCATTTGAAGGAAGATACCTTTGACGATCTAACCGAAAACATCGGCGGTGAAAACAATGCCTACACCGCCGAGGACGTGACCGTTTATCACGAAGTGGTGCCCTCAAATTATCTCAATCCGATCCTCTGGGCGGAAGCGGAACGGATGTCGTCCCTCGCCTTGAACGAAGCTAATTTCAAATCAGAGCGCGACGTGGTGAAAGAGGAATATCGCCAGCGCATCCTGGCCAATCCCTATGGCGACTTCTTTCTCGACACGATCAGAAATTCCTACAGCGTCCATCCCTACAAACGTCCCGGGATTGGCAACATCGCCGAGCTCGACGCCTCGACCCTGCCGGAAGTGAAGACATTCCATTCCACCTTTTACCGGCCGGACAACGCCACCCTCATCGTGGTGGGGGATTTTCAGCCTAACGAATTGCAAACCTGGGTGGAGAAATATTTCGGCGCAATCAAAAGACCAGCGGGAAAGATCCCGCGCGTGACGGCGAAGGAACCGACCCGGAAGCAGGACAAGACGATCGTGAAATACAGCCCGAAGGTGCCGCTGCCCGCTGTTGCCGTGACTTATCTGGCGCCTTCCATTCGGAGTGAAGACGGGCCGGCCCTCGAACTCGCCGGCGGAATTTTATCCGGCGGCGAATCGTCGCGTCTCTATCAGTCGTTAGTCTACGAACAGCAGATCGCACAACAGGCCTCTTTTGACGCCGACCTGAACGAAGATCTCGGCCTGCTCACCGCGCGACTGATTCTCGCGAACGGCAAAAAGCCAGCCGACGCCGAGAAGGCTCTCAACGCTCAGCTCGACAAAGTCCTGCAAGAAGGCGTCACGGCGGAGGAATTGGAGAAGGCACGGACCCGTTTTCTAACCGGCAAGCTGCTGCTGCGGGAGACGGATAGCGGAAAGGCGAGCGCGCTTGGCGAGGCCGCAGTCCTCTACGGCGATCCGAATCGGGTCAACACTGACCTCGCCAAACTTCAAGCCGTCACCGCCGATCAGATCAAGGAAGTAATGAACCGTTATCTCTCCGGCAAAAAGAAGGTCGTGATCGAATATCTGCCCGAAGCAATGAAACCCACCGCAGCCAGGCACGAGGAGAAAAAATCTTGAGGATAAAACGCACGACATCGCAAAAAACTCTGGTCGTTCTCGCCCTTTGCCTAACGAGCATCAAATGCGGCTGGGCGATCGGTGGCGTCGACACTCCGCCGCCTCCCTCCGCGCGGCACAAGGCGAAATTCGCCACGCCGAAGGAAACGCGTCTGGAAAACGGACTGCGCGTCATCGTGGTCGAGCGCCCGGGGCTGCCGCTCATCGCCGCGCAGGTTCTGGTGCGGAACGGCGCGGAGGTCGATCCGCCCCACCTGGCTGGAGCGGCCAGCATGACCGGCTCGCTTTTGACCAAGGGGACCGAGACGCGGTCGGCGCCGGAGATCGCACGCGCCATCGAGTCGTTAGGCGGCTCGATCGATTCCGGCGCGGGCTGGGATGCGTCGGTCGCGAGCGTGGTCGTGATGTCGGATAAGGCGGAGGCAGCGCTCGAGGTTTTGGCCGACGTCGTTAGGCATCCGGCTTTTAAGCAGGAGGAGATCGATCGCCTGAAAAGCCAGCGACTCGACGGGCTGCGCGTCGCTTTGCAACAGCCAGGTTCGCTCGCTCGTTATGTCACGGCGCGGGTTCTTTTTGGTTCCGGCGCCTACGGCCACGCGGCCAGCGGCACGCTCGAAACCATCCAGGCCCTGCAACGCAATCAGATCGTGCAGCTCTACAGGAAATATTATCAGCCGCGGAATGCCGCCTTCATTCTCACCGGCGATATCACTCTGGCGCAGGGAAAGGCGGACGCGGAGAGATTTTTTGGCGACTGGAAGAACGCGGATTCGTCGCCTAACGACGCTCTGAAGTCGGGGGCGGCGAGTTGGAAACCAGCGAACGTCGTCATCGATATGCCAGAGGCGGGCCAGGCGGCGGTGACGGTCGCGCGGCCGGCGATCGAGCGTGCCTCGCCCGACTATTATGCTGCTCTCGTGGCAAACGCTGCTCTCGGTAACGGCTTCGTCTCTCGGCTCAACCGTGAGATTCGAATCAAGCGCGGGCTGAGCTACGGTGCCGGCAGTTCGCTCGATCCGCGGCGGGAGGAGGGCCCCTTCAGCGCCTTCGCACAGACGAAAAACGAATCGGCCGCCGAAGTGGCAGGGCTGATGCGGTCGGAGCTGCAACGGCTCGTGAGCGACCCGGTGAAAGGGGATGAACTCAAGTCGCGCCAGGCGGTCTTGGTCGGCCGTTATGCGCGGGCGCTGGAGACGAACCAGGGATTCGTTTCGGAAATCGGCGATCTCGCGACCTATGATCTGCCGCTCGACACGCTCAATAAATACATTCCTTCGATCGATGCCGTCACGCCCGAAGCCGTCACTGATTTCGCGCGGAAATATCTCGCGCAACCGACGAGCCTCGTCGTGGTCGGCAAAGCCGGCGCTTTTCTCGATGCGCTAAAGAAGACCACGCCGGACGTGAGGGTGATCGAACAGCAGAATCTCGATCTCAACCAGCCCGACCTAACGAAGGCGAAATAGGCTTATCCGCCGCTCGCTCCGCGTAGAGCGCGCTCCAGCGCGATTGATTCATCGCGCACATTGGAACGGCTTCCCAGTCGCCCGTCGCCCGGTTTTTTACCGCCCCCTTGAAGACGCAGGCGTCGAGGCGTGCCTGCGTTACGGGGTCGTCAGGCGCGTTCGCCACCTGAGCGGCGTCCATGAAATTATGCGTTCCTATGTTGATGGTATGCGCACGGCCGGTGATAATCGCGCGCAGAAATGGAGCGGGGATCTGGCCTTGGAGGATCAACCCCAGAACCCGCGCCAGGCTGCGGCAGGCAAGCGCGGGATGACGCGCAAAAGCTCCAGCCACCCGGTAGGGAACGAGCGAGGCGCCTGCTTTCGCGTCGGTTGTGATTGTTGAGACAGCGCCGATTGCGGCCAGGATATCGGCCAGGAGCCGCCTGCTTTTCTCGTCGTTAGGCACGAGCGGCAGGTGACGCCCGCGCCGTTGCTCCACGAGGAGAGCCGCGCCCTGATTACAATCGGGATGGCCACCAATAAAGGCGCTGCCATCGATCGTTAGGCCGATACCTTCGCAAAGCTTCTGCCAGACGAGCGCAGGCGTGACTGGGTTGTTGGAAATGATCGTCCGGCCTGTGTTGGCTTCCGGTTGAAAGCTCAGGATGCGCCAGATGCGCGAGCGCGCCGGGTCTTGCAGAAACCAGCGCACAACCTCGGCGACCGAGTCAATATTTCGCGCGGTCACAGTGCAGTTATGCGCCAGCTCGAGCGGCAGTCCGCTCCGCTGCCGGAGGTTGGCCGCCAACTCTGTGAACGCTTCCCGCAGTGGATGCAAATCGCTCTCGCTCGTTAGGCGATTAATCGGATAGCCGTGGCGCCCAGCTTGCGTGAGGTCGATGTGGACCGCGACCTGGCGGAGTCCGCCTTCGAGGACGAGAGCGTCAAGAAATTCGGGATGCTCCAGCAGCGTCTGTCCGTGAGTCATAAGCATCGGCACGAGTCCGGCCTGGACGGCGTGGCGAACGATCGCGACCAGTTCGTTAGGCCGGCCGGCCCGCCAATAGGCGTCAGCGACATCGCCTCCGGTGATCTGCAATCCACCGCCCGGTCCCTGCAGGCGACGGCTTGCCTCGATCTGTTCCTTCATTTCGCGAAGCGATGGAATCGGCACCGCGTTCGCATTCGCCGGGAGATAACAGTGGGTGCAACGAAAGGAACAGTAACTCGCGCCGGTGATGAATCCGCAGTGCGTGAGATGTCGGCCGGCCAGCTGATGGCGCGTCTGGAGTTCGTTAGGCAAACTCGCCCAGCGTTTGCGCAGCAGGTCTGCTTTCTCGGGATCGATCGGATGGCGAAGGGCGTTCCAGCGCGCCCGCCAACTAGTCATGGGCCGCCGCCTCCGCGAAAACGACGTTGTCGGATTGCAAGTGCAGAGCTACCTCCGCCGGCGTGCCGAAAATTCGCGCACGGCCATCGTCGAACTCCCCTTCCCAGCGCGCCACGACCACGGTCGCGAGGCAGTTGCCGATCAGGTTCACGCAGGTTCGTCCCATATCCATCAATTCATCGACTCCGAAGATAACGGCAACTCCGATCGGCCCGAGTCCGGCCGGGAGAAAGCCATTGAGGGTCGCAAGCAAGATAACGAGTGAGGCGCGCGGCACGGCGGCGACGCCTTTCGACGTGATCATGAGCGCGAGCATGATCGTGATCTGTTGGGCCAGACCGAGGTGATGATGGGTCGTCGTCTCCGCCGCTTGCGCGACGAAAACAGAAGCCATCGCAAGGTAGAGAGTGGATCCGTCGAGATTAAAAGAATAACCGGTCGGCATAACCAGCCCGACGATGTGCGGCGGAACGCCGAAGCGCTCCATCGATTCCATCGCCTTCGGCAAGGCTGACTCGCTGCTCGTGGTGGCGAAGGCGAGCGTAGCAGGCTCGCGCACCGCCCTAACGAACTGGCGCAGCGGGATGCGCAGGAGAAAAATGACGCTCCCGAAAACGAGCACGCTGAAAAGAACGAGCGCGAGATAGAGCGAAAGAATGAGATTGCCCAGATGGAGCAGAACGCCGAGTCCCTGTGTCGCAATTGTGTGCGCCATGGCGGCGCCGACGCCGATCGGGGCGAACATCATGACGTAGTTGGTGAACTTGAACATCACTTGCATCAGGCTTTCCATCGCGAGCACGATCGGTTTTCCTTTCTCGCCAATCGCCGAGACTGCCATCGCAAAAAGGACGGAGAAGGCGACAATCTGCAGGACGTCGCCGTGGGCCATGGCGTTGATCACGCTCGCCGGAAAAATGTGAACGATGGTTTCGAGAAGCGTCTTCGGATGGGTCTGCGCGACGGCGTTGACGATATCGTTAGGCCCCGCAACCAGGGCGACCCCGATGCCCGGCTTGGTGAAATTGACGACTGCCAGTCCGATGAAGAGCGCGACGCTGGTGGCGATCTCGAAATAGACGATCGCCTTTAAACCGATGCGGCCAACCTTTTTCAGGCTCCCGACACCGGCGATGCCAGAGACGATGGTCGAGAAGACGAGCGGCGCGATGATCGATTTGATGAGGTTAAGGAAAATGTCGCGGAGGAAGTAAAGCTTGTTGCCCCAGTCGGGACGCAGCCAGCCGAGGAATCCGCCGAGGACGAGACCGATCAGGATCTGAACGGTGAGCGACGGTCGATGAAATGGACGACGCACGGGCGCGATGGCGGCGGCAGAACTCATGTGAAGAAGCCTTCAGCCTATGCTGATCGCGGCAGGCGGGAGGAGGGCAAAATGCAGTTTTTTATTTTGCGAAATCTGCGACATCTGCAGAGAGATGTTCCTATCGAAACTTTACTGTACGGGCTGCGGTCAGCCGCATGATTGGTCGCGGCTGCAGAACCTCTGCTCCGTCTGTCAAAAGCCACTTTTCGCGGAATACGATCTGGCGGCGGCGGGTCGAACTCTGACCCGCGAGTCACTCGCGACGCGCGAGAAATCGCTCTGGCGTTATCGCGAAGTGCTGCCGCTGCCGCCGGGCGCGGAGACGGTATCGTTAGGCGAAGGCGGCACACCGCTCCTGCGAGCGGAGCGATTCGGCCGCAGCCTCGGGCTCTCAAATCTCTGGGTGAAGGATGAATCGGTCAACCCGACGCAGAGCTTCAAGGCTCGCGGCATGGCCGTGGCGGTGTCGATGGCGAAGTATCTCGGAGCGACCAAGCTCGCCGTGCCCAGTGCGGGGAATGCAGGCGGCGCGCTCGCAGCCTATGCGGCGCGGGCCAATCTCGAGGCGCATATTTTCATGCCGGCAGATACTCCCCAAGCTAACGTCATTGAATGCCGCGAGGTCGGCGCGCACGTAACTTTAATCGAGGGGCTGATCACCGATTGTGGCGCGGAGATCGCGCGGCGGAAGGAGAAGGAGGGGTGGTTCGACCTGTCGACCTTGAAGGAGCCATATCGCGTAGAAGGCAAAAAGACACTCGGCTATGAGCTGGCCGAGCAATCACAGTGGGAACTGCCAGAAGCGATCTTGTATCCAACCGGCGGTGGCACCGGGCTCATCGGAATGTGGAAAGCATTCGACGAGATGGAGGCGTTGGGCTGGATCAGCTCGAAGCGGCCGCGAATGTTTTCAGTACAGGCGAGCGGCTGTGCGCCGATCGCACGTGCCTTTGCTGCCGGGGAAACAAAGGCGGAGGAATTTCGCCATGCCCAAACGCGCGCTTCCGGGCTACGCGTCCCGAAGGCGATAGGTGATTTCCTCATCCTGAAAATTCTGCGGGAATCCAATGGTGGGGCCTTGACCGTCGATGACGAAACAATGATCGGGACAACACGGGAAGTCGGCGCGGCAGAGGGAATATTCGTCGCACCAGAAGGCGCGGCCTGTTTTGCGGCGCTGCGGACACTTGTTGGGCAAGAAAGGATCAAACCGGAAGAGCGAGTGATTATTTTCAATACCGGCTCTGGCATCAAGTATCTGGAGTGCTATCAGGCAAAGGCAAGTCCCTGGCGCGGGGCCTGGAGGCAAGGGGATTCGAACCCCTGACATCCAGCTTGCAAAGCTGGCGCTCTACCAACTGAGCTATGCCCCCGCCGCCAAATCCGGATTTTAAGATGCCGGGCGCGGAATGCAACCGGAACTCGCGGTCGAGGCGCGAGTCTGGAAGGCCACACCGTCAAAGAAAATGCCGAACGCGCAGTGGCGCGTTCGGCATTCTGAAGAGTCAGCAATCAAACAAAAACTGAATTGTGCGTTACCGTTTCGAATCCCTCTGAGCCTCGGTTTCTTTCGATTCCAAGGGCTTAACGGCATCTCTGAAATCCCGAAGGATTTCAGGCTTAGTCGTCGACCTATTCAATCACATGCCGAAGCAGTGATGAATTTCTCCTTAGAAAGGAGGTGATCCAGCCGCAGGTTCCCCTACGGCTACCTTGTTACGACTTCATCCCAGTTACCGCCCATACCTTAGGCGGCTGCTTCCTTGCGGTTAGCGCACCGACTTCGGGTACAAGTGACTTCCATGATGTGACGGGCGGTGTGTACAAGGCCCGGGAACGTATTCACGGCGTCGTAGCTGATACGCCATTACTAGCGATTCCGGCTTCATGGAGGCGAGTTGCAGCCTCCAATCCGAATTGAGCTCAGTTTTTGGGATTTCCTCCACCTCGCGGTTTCGGTTCGTTCTGTACTGAGCATTGTAGTACGTGTGCAGCCCTAGCCGTAAGGGCCATGCTGACTTGACGTCATCCCCACCTTCCTCCCCGTTTCACAGGGCAGTCTGAACAGAGTGCTCGGCCCGAAGGCCGGTGGCAACAGTTCACAGGGGTTGCGCTCGTTGCGGGACTTAACCCAACATCTCACGACACGAGCTGACGACAGCCATGCAGCACCTGTGCAAATTGTGTATTGCTACACTCGCCGGCTTTCACCGACTTAGAGATGCATGTCAAGGCTAGGTAAGGTTCTTCGCGTTGCATCGAATTAAGCCACATACTCCACCGCTTGTGCGGGCCCCCGTCAATTTCTTTGAGTTTTAATCTTGCGACCGTACTCCCCAGGCGGCGCGTTTAACGCGTTAGCTCCGGCACAGAAGGGGTCGAATCCTCCCACACCAAACGCGCACCGTTTACTGCCAGGACTACCGGGGTATCTAATCCCGTTTGCTCCCCTGGCCTTCGTGCCTCAGTGTCAGTAACTGTCCAGAGATTCGCCTTCGCCACTGGTCTTCCTTACGATATCTACGCATTTCACTGCTACACCGTAAATTCCAATCTCCTCTCCAGTACTCGAGCACCGCAGTATCAAATGCAGTTTCGGGGTTGAGCCCCGAGATTTCACACCTGACTTACGGCGCCACCTACGCACCCTTTACGCCCAATGAATCCGAACAACGCTTGAGACCTCTGTATTACCGCGGCTGCTGGCACAGAGTTAGCCGTCTCTTCCTCTTCAGGTACTATCAAGCCGGCAGTAGTTAAGTACCGGCACTTGTTCCCTAATGACAGGAGTTTACAATCCGAAGACCTTCATCCTCCACGCGGCGTCGCTCCTTCAGGGTTTCCCCCATTGAGAAAAATTCTCGACTGCTGCCACCCGTAGGTGTCTGGACCGTGTCTCAGTTCCAGTGTGGCTGGTCGTCCTCTCAGACCAGCTACCCGTCATAGCCTTGGTGGGCCGTTACCCCGCCAACTAGCTGATAGGCCGCGGGCTCATCAAAGAGCGCCAGGTTGCCCCGGCTTTGGCCCAGTGAAGATGTCTTCACAAGCCACATGCGGTATTAATTCGCCTTTCGGCGAGCTATCCCCCACTTCTCGGCAGATTCCCCACGTGTTACGCACCCTTACGCCACTGGACATCATCTGTATTGCTACAAATAATATCCCGTTCGACTTGCATGTCTTATCCACGCCGCCAGCGTTCGTTCTGAGCCAGAATCAAACTCTCCGTGAAAAACGGATGGAGCCGAAGCTCCAAAGTTTGCGCAGTGACTGCTAAGGCCACTGCTAAATCTGACCGTTCATAACCTGCAGTAGCCTCGGCCCGAAGGCCGTCAGCTCCACAGGGTTTGTTCAGTCTTAAATACTTGAAATCAAAGATCTGACGTATAACGCACAATTCAATTTTTGCTTATTTTCTTTCGACCGTTCCGAGTCCGCTCTTTCCGCGCCGGCTGCGAAACCCAAGAG